>JBHHZW010000507.1:0-2107 GCA_046758305.1 Bacteroidota bacterium
TGCGGTTTGCTCATCGGGACTTTCCTCGGTTGAGACATCCCGTTGGACTTCCGCCTTTGTGTGTTCATCCTCTACTATTGACTCTCTTCCATCCATTAAAAAAAGTACCTCCTAAGACGGGATTTAGCATTCATACATGCTAAGATACTTACTATACAATATAATGTCGATATTGTCAAGAGTTTTTCCCACCTAGAACCTCCAGTCTATCTACAACGTCTTCTACTATCCACTCTGGAGTGGATGCACCAGCCGTAACGCCCGCCGCTGCTATGCCTTCCAGCCATGACGCCTCCAGCTCGCTTGAGGTCTCAATATGGCGGGTCGGGACGCCCGATTGCGCGCACAAAGACGCCAGACGGCTTGTATTTGCACTATTATAGCCGCCAATGACGATCATCAGATCAACCTTCTTGGCGATATCCAGAGCGGTTTCCTGCCGATGAGTCGTAGCATGGCAGATGGTATTGAATACCTTCAACTCATTGCTTTTCTCTAAGAGTGCACCCACTACCTCGCGAAAATTATCAAGGGACTGGGTTGTCTGTGCGACGACGCCCACGCGCGATTTCGCAGGCAGATCGCAGATATCACTTGCTTTCTCAACAACCAGGGCTTCATTTCCAGCAAATCCCATGATCCCGATCACCTCAGGATGATCGCCCTCACCCACAATGACCACCTGATACCCCTCCTCAGCCAGACGCTGCGCCAACTGCTGCGCTTTTACCACGAATGGACAGGTTGCATCCACGATGGTCAGATTCTTCGCCTTCGCTTCTTCCAGAAGCGCGGGGCTGGCACCATGAGACCTGATGATCAGAATATCCCCAGGATTAAGCAAGTCCAGGCTCGATACCACGTGAACCCCCTTTTGGGCGAGGAACCTCACTTGCTGAGGATTATGAATGAGAGATCCAAGGCTATATATGGGCTTCGTACTGTTTGCCGCCGCTTCGAACGCCAGCTTCATTGCTCGCCTAACGCCAAAACAAAACCCCGCATTCTCCGCTCGAATTATTCTCATGATTAGGAAGTCTATGAGTCGTAAAATCGTTAAAATCGTTGAAATCGTTGAAATCGTTAAAACGACTTAAACGACTTAAACGGCTTGAACGATTTGAACGATCTCATAGACCTATAGACCGGCCTTTCAGCTCAGCAATCCTGGCCATTACGTCTTCTCCGATCTTGACGTAGGCTTCCCGTGAGTCCTCAAACTTCCGGTAATACTCCATATCCAACGGTTTGCCGAAGGAGACCGTGACTTTAGCCGGCTTTGGCATCTTTGCCGTCCTCGGGAGAACCTTTTGCGTACCACTCAGAAATACTGGCACTACAAACGCTGTCGTCTTATAGGCGATGAATCCAACACCGGCCTGCGCTTTGCCCAACGTTCCGTCAGCAGTCCTTGTGCCCTCCGGGAAGATAAGCAGCAGGTTGTCGCCCTCCAGAAGCTGTAGTGCCCACCTTATAGCTCTCCTATCCGGGACGCCCAGATGCACAGGAAAAGCATTCATATTCAGCAGAAACCATTCTATCAGCCCAGGCTTAAACAACGTCGATCTGGCCATATAGTACAGATTTCTATCCACTGCCGCCCCCATAAATACAGGATCAACGTAACTCGCGTGGTTTGACATCAGCAGAACGCCGCCAGTGGAAGGTACATTCTCAGCACCGAACACACGGAATCTGAAGAGGGATTTCAAAAGCGGTCGGACAATGACGTGAAAGAAATGATAATGAAACCGCATTCCTCTATGATCCATAAGCTCGCCTTCCTGCAATCACCACGATCTCTTCCACTACCTATTCCATCATCAATATTATCAAACATGGTGTTGAATGTCAATGTAGAAATCCTATCAAACTTTTCAGCCCCGGTGGTCGTCATTATATAAGCAGCTTGCATGTGATGGATGATGAGAAAGTTATCCTCTCCGATTGTGAGGAACTGGCAGGCTGGGGCTTCCATGTAGAGTGCGAAGGTACAGTCACAGCAAGGTAAGCGTTAGAGAATGGTGGAAGGGGAGAGTACAATGATATTTGTAATGCTCTTAGTGTTCGTTTTTATAGCTGTGTGTTTAAACACTGGCATGGCGTT
>JBHHZW010000508.1:0-2106 GCA_046758305.1 Bacteroidota bacterium
GAAAGATAATTAGACCTGTTTATCCCGCGTCAACTCTTGTGCCAATTTTCGTGCACGAAGAACATGCCTATTGTGGCGTGAATTGACCGTTTTTTGAGGTTGGTCAAAAATTGTCACTCTCATTTTTGAGATACAGACGTGGAATTCGTTGCAAGTATTGAGAATTGGAACTTAGCTCGAACGTGCGGATCAGTTAGTTTACGGGAGGTGGAAACACCTACGATCTACTCCGGTGCATCCGCCGATATTTTCAATCTCCGGCTCACTCAGCGTGTGACCACATCCAGCTGGCTCGGCACAATGGAGGCAGTCAAGCCCTGTTACCATCCCCTGGCGGCAGCCCGCCGATTCGACCTATCTTCTCTTGTTCCGCTTGTTCAATGGCTTCGATAATCAGCGGTAGATAGCGATCAAGGCAGCACTCCGCACGCGCTCTCAAATCGCACGTACCGTCGGACTTGAGATACTCACATTCAGTGCAAACCTGACGACGGATTTCTTCAATGTAGGGATCGATTCTGTCGCTCTTGACCGAACAAACCGCATCAACAATCTTGGGTAAGAACCGCTTAATGAGACACTGGTCTTCCGCGCTGAATCGGACGTTTCCCGCACCGTCCTTCTCATCGACGCACGCGTGGAAGACTTTCTTCTGGAGGGCCAACCAATATTCGTCGTAAGTTCTCATAGTCCATTACCTCCATGGGTGCAATCTTTCCTGTAGGATAGTCATGTCTCGACGTCATGGGTTTCTGTCAACCGCTTGGAAACCTGCCGGGAATTCGCATTCGAATCCCACGAGCGCCTCGCGAAGGGGTGACCTAACTGATCTTGCTTTTTACTCCTCTGCTCCTACACCATGGATCACCCGAACGTATTTCTGGTCATATGCAAATTCCTCGAGCGAATCACGGATTCGTAGTTAAGCAATATCGATCACCGCGGCTAGTCGTAGGCAAATGCTGGTTGAAACATGTTCACTCTTCCTCATTGTAACTAGACTTACCAAATAGACGAAGATAGGACACCAAGAACTCTATCTCCTCCTTGCTCAACCTCCCTCCCCATGATGGCATGAGCACAGATCTGCTGACCCCTCTTCCCCCCTGACTAATAGTTTCAGCCAACCGCGCGTCGCTGAGGGCGTTCATATAATCAGCATCGGTAAAATCTCTTGGCTTAGGATCCAGATTGAATGAGTTGAATCCATCGCCTTCACCCTGCTCACCGTGACACACAGCGCAGTATTTCATGTAAAGATACCTACCTTGTCGTTGCTCGTAACTCACCGGCATGTGAGTCACAGGCTCATCAAGATTCGCCTCAGACAGCGGTCGTGCAGTCTCGATGGAATGCATCTGCTGCGAGGTCCCAGACCCAGCTTCTCGGCCTGCCCCTGGTTGTAAATTCTCTTCGGTGCAACCCAACAAAAGAAGTGGCGCCAGAAAAACTAAACAGCCTTTCATCACCGATCTCTTATTTACGTGGCAACGGAAAAATAAATCTGGTGCGTCTTACGTAGCCCTTCCACGCTTCACCAAACTTGCGTGCAAGAAGTTTCTCTTCAAGCTTTGCACGATATATTTCAGTTTGCAGAAAAAGAACAAACGTCCCGATCAGACCGAGAACGCTCCGGGTTGCTACTGCTACTCCAAGCATCGTCCCGCCAAAGGCGGGATCATTCCAAGGTACACGGGATGTCTGACAAATCGATACGGACCCTTCACGATGAGGACGTCCAGGATTGGTCTAACGGTACCATAGAATGCTTTCTTCAGGTACATGGCTGACCAGACGACAACCATCATTCCAATGATCACGAGCAAGATCCCGAAGAGTTTTGTCAACGCCGCCGGGACCGAGAACCGAAGTTCCAGAAGCAGACTGACGGCAAGGACTCCAAGCCCGCTCAGACCGTTGAGAATGCTTGGAAGGTATTCGGATGAACGCTGATTTCTCTCGGATTCTAACATGAGCGCTGCAACTGTATCGAGTCGTTTACCTCAGACTCATCAAGAAGGCGGTCAACGCCTCCGCCTCCTCATCGGTCAGATTATTGTTCGGTTCAATAGATTCAGGTTTGAAAGCTTGCGGGTCTTTCAGCCA
>JBHHZW010000509.1:0-2105 GCA_046758305.1 Bacteroidota bacterium
TCTCCCAGGACTCGCCCCTCGGTTGCCTGATGGCTACTTACTTATGAACTTCTTAGTCACTAACGGGAGGCGGGCTGATCGAGTGCTTCACCCCATCGGGAGAGAAAAGCTGTGATAAATCCATGTTCATTGGCCGACTCCGCGGCCAGGGGGGCTAGCGCCATCGCTACTGCCAGGACGATATGATACCCGATGGAGCGGGAGGCCAGTGCCCGGCGGTAAGCCGGATGGGAGCGGTTAACCCAGACGGTGGATTCCACCAAGCGCCCGAGCTGCAAGTCGTCGGGACGGTCTTCAAACTGGATATCGAGCCCGTAGTGTACAGGCTTTCGCGCGCGGCCTTTGCCCGGCAATTGCAGGTCGTGGTCCTGAGTTGAAAGAGCATGGGCCGGTTCGGCATCTCTCGCCTCTCCGCCGGCTGGCTGTTCAACCAGCGGTTTCGTTGCCTCTTCCGTGTTCTTGTCCGCCTCCGCCTGTACTATGACGGACGCTGTTACGAGCGAGCGCGGATCCGTGACTCTCCCGCTCGATCCGAGAGGAAGTTTTTTTTGGCCGCCGGAGTGCTGCTCCACGAGGGAAGCCAGTAGTGGAAACTCAGTGGCAAGCTCTTCGAGGACGTGCACCAACTCCCTCTGCAAGGGGCGAACTTCCTTTGGACGCTGATCCTCCTTCGATTTTCGCGCATCACCCCAGGCGGCGAGCTGTTTCGACACCGCTTCCTGAATGGCTTTGCGGAAAGCAAGGTAGGCGCCGCCGCGCGCCCCGACGCGAATGAAATCTCCTTTGTTGAGGGTCAAACAAGCCGCCAATTCCGGCACCTCGATCAAGCCGCCCACCGGTTCCGGATCCGAGGGCGTAAGCCCGAGCCAATCCCATCCCCTGCGAATCACTTTGCCGTAAGTGCTGATCGAAAGGCCGCGCCGTTCTTCAGGGAGAGCGAACTTTTCACGGATCATATAGCCGAAAGCCGAAGGCTTGCGTTTGCGCATCAAGCGAATTTCCAACGGCCCCTTGTTCGGAGCCTCCCAACGCTGTTTCTCTAAGCGGCGGCCGTTGACGTAGATCGCGACACTTTTGGGATAATGGGCGGCGAGAAATTCATCAAAGGTCGGATCGAGCAAAGGCTGATAATGGCGGCGTATGCTCGCTTCGAGAAAGCCAGGGTCGAGTAAGGGAGACAGCGTGTTGTGAACTTTGAGGCGGACAGCCGTCCCCTGTTCGAGTGTCATGCCAGGAGGCGGGACCCACCTCCAAGGCGCCCGATGGCGTGACGCCATGCGCCAGGAAGTCGCGACGTGGCTTTTCCCCCGCTGTGTCTCAGTCACTACCTCCTCGCAAACCAAAAGCCCAAGCTTGATGCCGACGCCGGCAAAGCCGATGCCCTGACCGCGCATTTTCGTGCTGGCAGCGATATCGTGGTAGCGCGTCAACTCCCGACGGCGCATCCCGGAGCCATTGTCCACCGTTGTAAGGGTACTAAGCGCCGGGTCAGATTCGAAGGTGATATGCGAGGCGCCCGAGTCCAGAGCATTGGCAACGATCTCTGTGAGAATGGTCTCCTCAATGGAACCCGGATAAGCGTCGCGTAAGTCCTCCAAAAGGTGCAGCAGATCGACTCGGGTTTCACCCATCTCCTAATAATATCCCTCCTGATAAAACTCGCATCGTGTGTTGAGTTTGTCGGGCTCGGTTTGTTGGGGTCGGACCAAGCTATCACGTTGAAGTCTAAATGGATTCATTGCAAAAATAAGTGCTTTCCTGGCTTAAAGTGGCAATCTTAGGGTCAAAATCACTATTGTAAGGAGCCACTTACTTTCTAAACGCATAATTTCCAGCTCTCAGGGTTTAATCAACCTAAATAATATCTGCATAGCCCTGCACTTTTGATATCAAAATTGCCATTCTAAGCCCTAATTTTGGCTCATTGTAATGATATGCCAACGAAATATCAATTATTAATGAGTTCATTAGCAGCTTGACACGTGACACAGTCCGTCTTCCCTCGGGCCGAGCCCTTCCGATCGCGGTCAATAGGCCTTTGCCTTGTAGGCCACCTGGTCCTCGCTACGCTCGGAATTTCAAATCTCAGATTTACAATTTGAAAT
>JBHHZW010000510.1:0-2103 GCA_046758305.1 Bacteroidota bacterium
GTAGTATTCCGCAAGCTGAAGGGCCGTGGTCTTCACTGTTCCAGTCTCTGCACCAGAGTGGAACCGCGATATTGCAGTTTTCGTGAAGACTGCGCTCGCCTCGAACGCATCGGTAATACTCGCACCTTTCTCCACCATCATCGGTATGGCGATGGTCTTCACCTGGTGCTCAAAGTACTTGTTCCCGCAAGCCTCAGCGGCCATCTTGATGACATCGATGTTCTCTCCAGAGCCGCTGTACAATGCATAGAACACACGGCAGAATATCTCGATGCTTGTCTTATGGAGCAAAGCCCCGATGACCGGAACCTTCCAGATAAACTTATCAAGTATGAAGCGACCCTTCTCGGTGGAGAAAAACCGAATCGCGAGAATGATGGGGACGATCGTCACCACAAGAAGGATCAAAATGTTTCCGGTGATGAAGTTACTCAACTGCAGCGTCGCTGCCGTCATCGGAGGCAGAGGAATCTTAAACTTCAGGAACAGCTCTGCGGTGGCCGGAAAGATGTAGCCGACGTAGTAAAGCACTGCCGCGAAGAGAACGACGAGCGTGACCACTGGCATAATGAGTGCGCTCTTGAGGTCCTTCCTGAACTGCGCATTCCGCTCGAGGAATTTCGCTGTGCTGTCGTAGATCTCCGCCATGTTCCCTGATTTGGACGCAAGGCCGAGCATATGGGCAGTGAACTTTCCGAGCACGTTTTCCTGCTTCAGGAATACTTTCTCACTGTCCCTACCCTGCTTGAGCTCGGCGTTGATCTCTTTGACGGCGTCTCGGAGTGTCTTGTTCGCAATATCGTTCGCCATCAGCACCATGATTTCGTTGAAGGGGAGCTTCTGACGAATGAGGTCGGCGGTGACGCGGACAAACGTTACGATTTCGGTGGCAGGAGGCTTGGGCTTGAAGTCCAGTAGCTTCTTGTTGACGTGAATATCCTTGTAGCCCATTTTCTCGAGAGCTTGCTTGACTTCCTCCTTGCTGAAGGCCTTCTGCTCTCCAGTAACAGGCTTCTCGTTCCCACGACGCACACGGTACAGGTAAGTCTGTCGTGGTTGTACCTTACTCAGTTTGAATCGCTTTTGCTGGGAGAGAAGTTTTGCTTTCTCCCTTGCTGCCTTGAGGTTTTCCGCATCCAGGATACCGATGACAGGCTTTCCGGCAAGCGACATGCCTTCGATGCGAAACTCAGCCATATATCACCTCGAATCAATGATATTGAAAACAACGAAGGGCATCCCTCCGTTTCCGTCCCCCGGAGGACCCATCGGTGCCCTCAACATTTCGCTATTCCGACTCCTGAGCCCCTCCGACGCACAAGCGCTCAGTTGATAATTGTCAACGCTAAACTGTCCGCAGTTACGAGAACTCGCACTTCCAGACTGTCGTTCCCCACCACTTCCTTTCCAATTCCCGTGATTTCGACCTGACTGCTGGACTTGCTCGAAATATAATAGCGGCCGTTTTCGTTGTTCGGCGACTGAGTCAAATCAAAGATCGTAATGGCGTCGAAACTGTACCCTCCGCCTCCAACAAGCTTCGGTCGACGATAGTAAGCCTGCGCGCGAGCTCCGAATGCATTCAAATCCGTAACCAGAGCATCGCGCGCAGAACTTACCGCGCTTTCACGAAAGAGGTTGATACCCACAGCAACAGCGATACCGACAATGACCACACTGAGTACAACCAACATGAGCTGTTGCTGACCCATCGCATCGTCCTCGATCGTTTGAAATAATCAGGATCAGCGTAATTCGATTAGTTGGAAACACTGATCCCGATACTGTCCGAAGTAATCAAAGCCACTACCTGGACTGGGTTGGTGCCGTCGTTTCCAGTCTCGACACCATATCCCGTTATCACGACCTGCGACGCGGTTCCCGCCGAACTAATCGTGTAGGAACCGTTGGCGTTCGAGGGTTGCGATGGGAGTTTATGCAATCCAGCCGCGTCTGCCGTCAAGCCGACGAAGCTGTTACTACCACCGCCGAGCGAAGTCGGGCGACGGAAATACTGTTGTGAGCGTGCTCCAAGATTAACCAAGTCATTGGTCACAGCGTCACGGTTTGCGGACACTGCGCTGTCCTGGAACATCGTGATAC
>JBHHZW010000511.1:0-2102 GCA_046758305.1 Bacteroidota bacterium
GTCACACCACCGGGCATACGGGTCCGTACCACGGCGGTTCGGCTGGTTAAGCTGTTCCCTGTTCGGCCAATAAAGAAAGGCCCAAAGAACTAAAGTGAGCGTTTGGAAAAACAAAGCTCAAAGCTGGGCTGCGGCTGATTCGCCACGGGCCGTGTACGCTGCCCGCGGTTTTAGCTGCCAGGTCTTTGCGAATTCCCAGTCTCCTCAGTTCCGCAAATCGCCTCTTGCCACGTTTCCACCGCCGCCAGTATACACATCGAAAACGACGGCGTACCCATGAGTCAAGCCTTACCAGCACCGATGGTGTTTGGCAATAGCCAAAATAGCCTCGCCAGCCAATCAAGTAACGATTGAGTTTCTCAATCATCTGTTCGATTGTTACACCTCGCCGGTAACAGGTCAGTTTCCGAACTCGTCTCTTAAATCGCAACAGACTTCTCGGAGCAATGCCCCGTTTTGTCTCTTTGCCGACTATTATCCGAAATCCCAGAAACTTACACCGCCAGGGTCTGTCAACTTTGCTTTTGGACTGATTGACCTTAAGTTTAAGCTTACGGGTAATGAACCTGCTAATGTTTTCCATTACTCGATTGCCCGCTCGTTCGCTGCGAACATAAATATTACTATCGTCCGCATAGCGTACAAAGCGATGACCTCTTCGCTCCAACTCTCGGTCAAGCTCATCAAGAACAATATTCGACAGTAATGGCGATAAGGGGCCACCTTGTGGCGTCCCTTCCGTCGTCGCACTGACCAGTCCGTTCTCCATCACTCCGGCATTCAAGAATGCCCGTATGATTTTCAACAGCCGTTTGTCGGGTATCCGTTTGGCCAGTTTGCTCATCAATCTGTCGTGGTTGACTCGGTCAAAGAACTTTTCCAGGTCAATGTCCACGACCCAGCGATAGCCCTGTTCAACATATTGCTGACTGCGACTTATCGCCTGATGAGCGCTGCGGCCAGGACGAAATCCATAGCTGTGCTCAGAAAACGTCTTGTCCCAATACTTCTGCAACAACTGCATAATCGCCTGTTGAATGAAACGGTCCAAAACTGTGGGAATACCAAGTTTGCGTATCCCACCATTGGGCTTAGGTATCTCTACACGCTTCACAGGCTGGGGCTGATAAGTGCCCGCAAGTAGTTGCTCTCGGATTTCTGGCCAGTGTTTCTTCAGGTAGCTCGATAACTTCTTGACGGTCATACCATCAATACCAGGGCTACCTTTGTTCTGCCTGACTCGTTGCAGTGCTCTCCTTAAATTCTCACGCTGGCATATTTCCTCCATTAACAAAACAGCTAACGCCGGGTCTTCGGGTTTACGCTTCGCCCTGGACGCTTCGGTCCCTTTATCAGCAGCCATCGGGGCTTCACCCCTACCCTCTGCCATAAAGGCCAGTTCCAACTGGATTTTCCGCCGCTTTGTGCCCATGAGTCGCGTGTCCTACTAACCACTCCATTTACCCCTCTTATCGAGGGGACCGTTCGGGCCTTCCCCACCTTCGGCGAGTACTATGCCCTCTGCTGACTTCTGCATGGCGGTCAGGAAACCTCACGATTGCCTCAGTCCCGATTCCGAGACACCATACAGACCTCCCGAGGTAAGTTCGACAACCTTCACCGCACACCTGCCGAATTTACAGCCCTGGACTTTGATGGATATGGACTTTGTTGTCTCTTGCCAACTCGTCCAGCCAGCCCTGCCTCGTATTCGGTTTCTGTCCGTCAGGTCACGGCTTTGCTCCACGCTTCCTTAGAACCCTGCCTCACGGCAACGCTCTTGCGCTTCGCTAACACTTCACCTCCATCAGGTTGTGTAGAGGACTTACACCTCCAAGTTGCCGAACATGCTCGGCACACAAAAAAAGGCCTCTGCGCAGAGAACGCAGAGGCCAACTCGGAAAGAAACTTATACACCCCCCCTTAGGTCTGGTACAAAGCCTTCACATAATGTGAAAGCGGTTATTGCTCCTTCCTTTGTGCTACAATTAAAGTTTAATATAAAAACCTTAAAGAGGCAAATCAAGACAGCTACTTTTTTGCCTTTTTTTTAACAGCCCGATAAAACCAAGTACGCACAAAAGTGAGAGCGGAAAAATCCG
>JBHHZW010000512.1:0-2098 GCA_046758305.1 Bacteroidota bacterium
GAATGAGTGTAAATCGCAGTGAATCAATAGCGATGTTCTTCCGCGCTTGCACGGTCAAGTCGAGCTGAACTTTTTGTCCCCGGACGACGAGCCAATCCGAGATGTCCGCGCGCCACCGCACTCCAGCAGAATGCCGCGCAAGCTCGTTCAATTCACTTCGCCATGAGGAGACGACGCGACGCTCGATCGGAGACAGATTGCCGCCTTCGACCAACGCGGAAGCAGTGCTAATTGCACGTTCCAGCTGGATGAAGTTCACCGAACGCAGATTCATAGAAGATAATTGAGAAACCTCAGTTCGCAGACGGTGCACGTCGGTCGATACGCTTCGTAAGAGGTCAATACCATGAAAGAGGTCTAACGTGTCGGCTTCAAACCGGCTCGACGTACGGACGAGGCGGCAGAAAGTAGATCCCTCTGGGCTCATCGTCTCTGCGAGCTTGTCCATTCCCTGAGTCTCATGCTCACGCAAAGCCCTGAGCGCTAGTTGGAGGTACGATTCACGTAGGAGCGGACTGAACTCGCCAACCGGGTTGGCCACATCATATTGGTTTGCGTGGATGCTATCCCTCTTGGATACACGGAAAAAGAGCTTGTTTGGCTGCCATGGGTCAACTCCTCCTTCGGTGAATTGCTCGGAATGGAAAGACGCATCGGCGGCGGCATCAAATGCTTCGATGGCAGCGATGGCAACCGCTTGATGATGGCCATGTCCATCGATCGTATTGTGGTTCGTGATGATGACATCCGGTTTCAACTTCCGGATGACGTACACGAGCCGCCGAAGCACCTCTCCCTTACCTTCCCAGAGCCGGAACGTTTCCGTGGCAGTCTTCGAATAACCAAAATCAGAGAAATTGAGGAACGATATATCACTCCCGAGAATCCTGGCCGCCCGTTCTGTCTCTTCCGTCCGGATTGCCCCTAACTCCTCATAGAGTTCCAGACCCTTCTCATTCTGGCCTCCCTCTCCCCGGGTGAAGAACACCGAGAACGTTCTGACGCCAAACTTCATCCGATAGTACGCGAGCGTTGCGCCGTCTTCGTCATCTGGATGGGCAGACAGACAGAGCAGAACATAATCGTTCCCCAGATCTCGACGCACGTGTGCGCCATTGGTTTCTTGCAGCTCATCCGCGCGGGAGACTCCAAACAGGAGGAGGGAAAGTAAAATAAGCCGTAGGCGGTATCGAAACTGGTGATTCATCTACACCGATACGACCTCGATGTCATGGAGGACCTCGTACAGGCGGGCAAGAGGGATGACACCTTCACGAAGCAGCTTCACACGTTTTGAAGTCACATCTACGACCGTCGAGGGGGTTGTCTGTTTTTGCACTCCACCATCCAAGATCAAGGGAACTTTGTGGTTGAACAGAGCAAGAAGTCCATGAACAGTCTGTAGGTCTTTCTGGCCCGACAGGTTAGCACTCGTAGCTGTCACCGGCCTGCCGAATTCCCCGATGAGCTTTAGACACAACGGGCTGCTCGGTATGCGGATTCCGATCTTCCCGGTTCCGGCCGTCAGCAAGGACGGAGCTCTCGAAGACGCGGGAAGAATGATCGTCAGAGGACCGGGCCAAAATTCGCGCGCGAGCAGTTGAGCTGCTTGTGGAGCCGCCGCGACGCAGTCCGCCACCAGATTCATGTCATGAGCTAACACCAGAATCGGCTTTCGTGAGTCGCGCCGCTTTAAGTCGTAGAGGCGCTGTACAGCTGCTTCATCGAACGCATCGCACCCGAGACCGTACAGGGTTTCCGTCGGAAAAACGATCACCTCGCCCCGCCGCAGCACCGCAAGAGCGGCATCGAGTGCCTCTCGTTCGGGATTCTGTGTATCGACAGAAACAATCCGTGTGCCACTCACACTTGCACCTGTTTCAGGACTTCTTGGATTTTATCAAAAACGCGTTGGTGGCTAATGTTGGTCATACACTCGAAGGTCTTGATCGGACATTCGTCACCGCCGTGCCTGCTGCAGGGTCGACACGGAAGCCCGCGGGTGTCCACCACAACATCGTGCATTCCATATGGATAAAAACCGAATTCGGGAACGGTGGCACCGAAAATCGCCACGACTGGCGTTCGCACCGCCACG
>JBHHZW010000513.1:0-2096 GCA_046758305.1 Bacteroidota bacterium
GAAAATCGTTCCGCCGTTGGCAGCTTCGAAGCGACCGATTTTGTCCGCCACTGCGCCCGTGAATGCTCCTTTCACGTGGCCGAAGAGTTCGCTTTCAAGGAGTGTTTCCGGCAGGGCTGAGCAATTCACAGTTACGAAGGGTTTCTCGGCTCTTGAGGAATTAAAATGAATCGCTTGTGCAACGAGTTGCTTTCCAGTGCCACTCTCCCCCTCAAGGAGAACAGTTGCGTGTGATGATGCAATCTGGAGGATGAGCTCGTAGACGTCCTGCATCTTATTATTCTTACCGATAATATTCCCAAAGCGATATCTACCCTTTACTTCCTCCTTGAGTTTGTACAGCTCTGAGACATCCCGGAACACGATCACAAAGCCCGCGAACTGCTCGCTATCGTCATCGAGTGTGTTGGTATTTACGATAACCCTTCGGGTCTGTCCATTCTTGGTAACAATCTCTGTCTCGAGCTCTAATAGAAGCTCCTTGGCGTGAAGGCTGCTGACGAGTTTCGTCCGAGCATCCTCATTCTTTGGACAAAAAATGTCGATGAATGACTTGGAAACAATATCAACGCTGCTAAAGGCGGTCATCTGCAAAGCAGAGCGATTGAGGTTGGTGACTTGAAGATGCTCGTCAAGCGCGATGATGCCGTCGGATACGCTGTTGAATACGGCCTCCAGCTTTAGTCGCTGGATGCGACAAGCGTTATATTCCTCTCGAATAGTATGTTCTTCACGCATATCCCTGGCTTTCCTTTGAATAATCTACCCTACGATCGCGAAGAAGTCAAGGAGCCGTGCTATCTGGGATCATCCACTTCTTTCCGATAGAGAGATACACGGTTGAAAGGAGTATGCCGGCAAGCACAGATGTTTGCCATAATGGATTTCTCTCCATGCAGTGGCCCTACGGATTTTAACGTTTGGAGGAGCTCACTCGTATGGGAGTGAATCTGCCCGCTCATAGCATGTAACTGATGTCAGATGAACTCGTCGGATAGGCCCAAATCATCTTCTTGATGTCAACAGGACGAAGCTCAAATCGGATCGCCATCGCGAAGAGGTTAATGACTTCCTCCGCATGGGGTCCGAGCAAGTGGGCTCCAAGAATGCGATCGGTCCCCTCTTCGATGAGCGTCTTGAAACCAGAGTACTTCACCGCCACTCTCCTGGAGGAATACCATGCGGAAGTATTCTTGTAGTTGGTCTTGAACTTCAATCCACGCTTTCTTGCAGTGTCTTCGAGGAGCCCTACGGAAGCCAAGGGCGGCACGGTGAAGAGAACAGACGATGTACCCGAATAATCAGGCTTGAGATGATTCCCCTTCAGTAAATTGCTACCAACGACCTGGCCTTCCACACTGGCCACCGGTGTGAGCGCAACCCCACCACTCGCCGCGGCGTCTCCTGCTGCATAGACCGCGGGGCTCGAGACACTCTGGAGATATTCATTGACAACTACACCCCGCCTTTCCCACTTCACCGCCGCCTTGTCCAAATCAAGATCTTCAATTTCGGGTACGCGACCTGCGGCATGCACCACAAGGTCGGCCTCAAACGATGCCCGACCATTTCCCGTGGAGGCGTGAACCACGTAGCCTTTTGACCTTTTCTCGACTTCCTCAACGGCAGTCTTCACGTGCACGTCAACGCCGATTTCACGCGTTGCGTTCACGAGCTGGTCCACCAAATCTGCGTCGAACCGCTCGAGCGGTCGTGCGCCCCGGTGAAGGATCTGCGCCTGTGCGCCAGCACGTGCGGAGACATGGGCGAACTCGAATGCAATGTATCCACCTCCGACGAAAATGATCCGTTGGGGAAGGGCCTCGAGCTCGAGAAACTGGGTGCTTGTAATGAGATGCTCTTCTCCCGGTATATTGAGCATCGCCGGCATCGCCCCCGCTGCGATCACGAAATGCCGGGCGGTGAAGATATCATTTCCGACCTGCAGGCTCGTCTGGTCGACGAACCGAGCGCGTTGCTGAAACGACTCGATGCCGGCTTTCGAGAACCGTTTGAGCTGATGATCCGGAACAGGATCGGTAAACGATTTCTTAAAGCGCATGAGTGCAGGCCAATCAATCTGGGTCCCGTTTTTT
>JBHHZW010000514.1:0-2090 GCA_046758305.1 Bacteroidota bacterium
CTTGAACATTGGATTGAACACGACCTTTCAGGTCGTATCAATCCTTAATGGTTATATGGTTATCTTTCATTACGCCCATTTTAACTGAGGGATAGAGCTTTTTGGGGGCACTGCATTACGCAGGCATTGCACTTCAGGCAGGTTGAATCATCAACTATTATGATATCCTTTTTATGTTTTGCAATGCCGTAAACATCTACAGGACATACCATGCCGCAGGTGTTGCAATTAATACATCTGGATTTGTCTTGGGTGATGAATCCCGTGTGAACGCCCTTCGCTCGAAAAAGACGCCCGAAGGACTCAAAACCCAGTTTGTGCAGAAATGCTTCCGCCTCAGAGGTTTGATCACCGACGATACCTTTGAGATCGAACCCGATGGACAAGATAACCAGCGAGGTGAAAATCATCCAGCCCGTATAGTGCCAGGGGTTCCCGGTCGCATGTACGGAGATCCCGACAAAAACGGCTATGGCGGCGATAGCTAGCATCAGCGCTTTCGACCACCCGCTCTTAAAAGGTAAAAGATAGTACCCGGCATAGAGAATAAACCCTGCACCCCAGAAAATCAGTGTCATGACAACCGCCCAGGCAGGATGAATGGCCAGAGCAATAGCGGAAAAGAAAAGCCACAGCAAAGAGTTCATGGCGAACAGCATTTCCATCCGAAATGGCAAGTCAAAACGCACCCGACGCTGTTCTTGAGTTTTGGTATGGCCGTTCGCAAGAAGCTCAGGCAGGCTGCTAGCATACATGGGTCCCCATTTCCCCTTCCAGCCACTCACCTTCTTCAACAGTTTTGTGTCAATTCCCGGGGCAGACAACTGCGGCAGAATAAGCTCCCTGTGATCAACGAGACTTGCGATGTCACTCGTTTTCAGAGCCGTTATGATGGAATGAGTGTTCATCTCACCACCGGCAGATGCACACCAGACGTTGATGCCTTTTGACTGCACGACAAGCAAATAGCAATTCTGACTTGTAAGTGCCTTTTCGACTCGACGAACCGTAAGGTGAAAATTGCCGGTAACGACGACCGGACTGTCTCTGTCCGGTGTGCCGATTCTCCGTAATCCAGGCACCACTGCATTAGGAAACCATCGCCCGCAGAAATCGAAGAGTGATTTAATTTGTGACCTATCCTGATCGGGCTTCATCGCTCGCGCGACGGCTGCGGGTTGTGCAACCTTAGATTTTCTTGCGACAGCGGTTACGAAACTTTCGAGAAACGAATAGCGTTCCTCTGTGATTTCAAAGCCCGCTTGACGCATTTCATCAGCTATGTTCCGTACCGGTTTGGTACCTGTCTGGGAAATGAGATAGGTGATAAGCGCCAGTGGGAATCTCAGAGCGTAATAGATCACTCGTTTCAGAAAATGTTTCGGTCTTACCTCACTGACTACCAGTAATTTCCCATCAGGTTTCAGGATTCTAAACAGCTCCTTCAAGGCCCATTCGCGCTCTTCGGCATACAATTCACTCATCACAAGGGTAGATGTAATGAGATCGAAGCTTTTTTCATCAAACAGGCTGTCTATTTCAACAACTCCGGCATGATGAAGAACGACTTTGTCTTCCAGTCCGTTCTTCTTTACCCGCTCCTGTGCAACAGCTAACATGCCTTCCGAAATATCAACCCCGGTCACAAATGCACCAGCCCGCGCTGCTCTGACAGCCAAATCTCCAGTTCCGCAGCCGACATCAAGAATGGCCATGCCCGAGCGGACAAAATTGGTGACAATATGTTCCTTGATCTTGCCTGCTTGTCCTTTTGTAAGAAAATCTATGCCCCAATCGTAACGATGCGGCCGACTTTCAAGAATCTTCATGAATATGTAGGAGAACATGGCAGTCTCATTTTCTTTGCTTGATCCAAACCATATAACGTTGCGGATCAGCCACCCTGAGCGACGCCGATGGGTTCAGGGTCGATGCTGAGTAAAATCGAAGCATCGAAGGGTCGCCTGCATCCGGCTTGTTGGGTGTTCTATTTTCCGCGCATCAATGTCGCCTTTCTTGTCTGGTCATCGACAGAGACCATAAAGTGCCCTCCGGGTGGTGTCGGAGGTTTTAGTTGAAAGAAAACGGTC
>JBHHZW010000515.1:0-2085 GCA_046758305.1 Bacteroidota bacterium
TGGCCGTTTCTCCGATATCGCATGGTACGTTCCGGTGCCATCGGGACGAGATCTCTGAGGCTCTAGCTCAGACGGAGTTGGGTGGGACGGGCGAATAACACGGCGTGCTGGCTTTCGCTGAAGTCCGAAAAGTTCCTGGAGTTTCTCGAGATTCTTGCCGAGCGGGAGGAGAATTGTCTCGGCCGCTTTTAGGAGCAGCTCCGTGTACTTTTCAATGTCGTACCCATCCTCGAACGCATAGAGGGCGAGAGGTTTCGCTTTCTCTGGTCGTTTTTTTCCCGAATGGTCGATGATAATATACTCGAGCATCTCGCCGGGCGCCAGATGGACGCCGAGCTCATTGACCATCTTTGCGACGAGGGCGTTGACGCTGTTGTTCGTGTACTCGTTGGCCTCCTGCGAGATGTGTCGGCGGATGACCAAGTCCATCGGGTTCGCGTGCCCGCTGCGGAGGATGGTGAGGAAGCGGTGGGCGATTGCCAGCAAGTCTGGAAGTGCTGCCGCGATGTCGGTGATGTTCCGGGCGATTGACATCCGTTCGAACATCTCTGTCTGCATGTTCTTGATGAAGCGGGGTGTATCCCGACGGCGCACTTCGAGGCCGCGGACTTTGAGTTCTCGGTGATGATACCAGCCGACGTAGCGGTTCGCTGTGGGGAGCACCGGGTCCATCTTGGAGGCGGGGAAGAGGATCCAATCGTAGATGCCCTCCAGGGAGATGTCGATGCCAATCGTGCTGCGAATTTCTTGGCAGAGACGCCGGTACGCTTCTTCGCTCGCCCCCTCTTTTTTCAGCCAGATGCAATCCACGATGGCGTGGACAAACGTAAAGCCACTGCGCTCGGCGACCTCCTTCGTGCGTAAGATTGCCTCCCGCGAGAACGCGTTCACGGATTCGTGCGCCTCGATTTTCCCAAAACGAGCGTTCTTGTAGCCGAGATAACCGAAGCAGGTTACGAGCATCCACTTCAGCGCATTCTGGCGGTGATCGTAGAGCTTCCATCGTGGGTCGTTCCTGCTCTTCAGCTCCCGCTTCTTCTGTTTATAGTACACGCGTTTCCGAAGGATTGGCCCCAGCGTTTCTGGAACGACGCCGCGTCTCTTTTCACAGATGGTGTAGCCGAGCTCTGGTACCACCGCGTTCTGACAGCACCGACAGTTGATGGTCTCTGGGGAGACGTTGTGCTGTTCCATGATCGACGGGTACATCGAGACGAAATCAAGCTCAGCGACCTGTTCATGATACCCGAGGGGGGGCTGGAAAATCAGTCCCCCGCGATCGGCGAGAAGCAGAGTCGATGCGGACTTAAAATCCTCCGGCTCTCGTTTTTTGGAGGGAATCAGGACGTTGTTGCGGTAAGCCCAGGAAAGCTGCATCGAGGACAATCCCGAGCCGATGGTCGTGCGGGCCTGATGCTGTCCGGGGATCTGCGTTAGTCGCGCTACCTCGAACAGACCGTCGAGATCTGCCTCGCCGATGGTGAAGGAATTCTCCATGTCGATGTGCCAGCGGCCTGCCAGCTCGAAGGCGCCGTCTTTATGCACAATCTTCCCGTACTGGAAGTAGCTCGATTCCCTGGAGGTGAAATAGCCTATCTGATGGTCGCGGTTGAGCAGCAGGGGAACGTGCAACTGCTGAGCCAGTCGCGTCAGCATCGGAAGGAGCGTCGCGTCACCATACTCCGTGACGAGAATGTCGGGATCCCATCGATGGAGATGCCAGTTCACCGTTTGAAGAAGGTCGTGAGGGCTCTCTTCCTCCAGCGTGTATGTCCTCTCGTCATAGGAAATCTCCAGCTGCAGGTGCGACTGGTATTTCGGAGGCATGAAATCGTTCGAGTTGCGGAGCACCATCAGGGTGAGCGGCGGCGTGGTGTACTCCAGTGCATCGAGCCGGTCGTGGAGAATCCAGTCCCGAAGGGATGCCTGCCCGCCGGGCAGGCGGGGAGTCCCATCGCGGAGCGTACCCTCCTCTTCGATGAAGTATTCCCCGTACGCGAGGGGAAACAATCCGGTGTGGTAGAGGTAGAGCTGCTGGACCGGGATATCGGAGTTGAAAAAGGCGAAATGGGGAAAGAACCGCTC
>JBHHZW010000516.1:0-2076 GCA_046758305.1 Bacteroidota bacterium
CATCCAAATATAGAGACCATCCATGAGATTGACGAGCACGAGGGCGAAACCTTCATCGTCATGGGGTATGTGGAAGGCAGCACGCTGAGAGAAAAGATTCAACGAGCAAGATTGAAGCTCAGCTGGATAGTCAACATTGCTGCTCAAATTGCTGAAGGTTTGCAGGCCGCTCATGAGAAAGGGATTGTGCATCGGGACATCAAATCGGACAATATCATGGTCACGCCCAGAGGACAGGTCAAGATTATGGATTTCGGGCTTGCCAAACTCAAGGGTGCAGGGAGATTGACGCGAACAGGGAGCACTGTTGGTACCGTTGCCTACATGTCGCCGGAGCAGGCACAAGGACTTGAACTCGATCAGCGGTCGGATCTCTGGTCATTCGGAGTTGTTTTGTATGAAATGTTAACGGGCGAATTGCCTTTTGGCGGTGTACATGAGACCGCAATTATGTACGAGATTCTCAACAAAGATCCGAAGCCAGTAGAAACCCTTCGGCCGGAGAGCCCGAAAGAGCTAACATCGATTGTTCATCGTCTCTTGGAAAAGAATCCGATGGAACGGGTCAGCTCTGCAGAGGAGATTGCAAGCGAATTAAGAAAGATCAGCGTTATGACTCCAACGAGTGCACCTCCACCTCAAGAGAAATCCATCGCTGTTCTCTATTTTGAGAATCTCAGCCCGGATAAGGAGAGTGATTATTTCTGTGCTGGAATGACGGAAGATATCATTACTGATCTTTCGAAAATCAAAGTGCTGAAAGTAGTCTCTCGAACGGATGTGCTTCCATTTCGGAACAAAGAGATCAGCACACACAGGATCGGAGAGGCTCTCAACGTGAATTACATCTTAGAAGGTAGTATGCGAAAAGCTGGGGAGCGAATCCGGATCACAGCTCAACTGATTGACGTCCGTAACGGTTTCCATCTCTGGGCAGATCGGTTCGATCGGCAATTGGAGAATATTTTTGATCTGCAAAATGAGGTATCCCAGAAAATTGCAGAAGCATTGCGGATAACGCTCACCGCAAGCGAAAAACAGGCGCTCGAGAAGAAGCCCACTGAAAATCTAGAAGCCTATGATTTTTATCTTCGAGGAAAGGATTTCGCTTGGCGACGTTCGAGACGTGATAATGAGTACGCTATCGAGATGTTCCTGAAAGCGCTTGCCATCGACGCGAATTTTTCTCTTGCATACACTGCACTTGCGGAATCACATGCGTACAAGTACCTGTGGTGGGAAGCCGACAACTCGGCTGCCACAAAGGCTATCGAGGCAAGTCAGAAAGCCGTACAGCTTGATCCGGATCTTCCAGAAGCCCACTTTACACTGGGACTTGCCTACTACATACAGGGCCGACATGAGGAGGCAAAGGATGAATATCAGGTGGCTCTTTCTCACAAACCAGACTTCTACGACGCTTATCGCTGGCTTGGACACATGCATGACATCTTGGGCGAATTGGAAAAAGCGGCAGACTGTTACCGAAAGGCTGCGGAAATCAAACCTTTCAGTGAGGAACCGGTCATGTATTTGGAAATGAATCGCCGGAAGAAGGGTGATCTAGAAGAGTCGATAAGACTAAAAGGGAAACTGATCGAGTTGATTAAGAAGAAGCTTGATGTCAATCCTGATGATACTCTTACTCTGAGTCGAGCAGCCACCTGTTATACGCATTTTGGTATGAAGCAAGAGGCACTGAGAGTGATCAAGCGTATTCTGGACATCGATCCGAGCGATGGACTTTTTCTCTATAATATTGCGTGCGCCTATGCAACAATGGGAGAGAAAAAGCAGGCACTTCGACATCTAAAAAAGGCCTTCAAGAGCGGCTGGCGAGTCCGAGACTGGACGAAGACGGATCCAGATCTTCACAGCCTCCGCAAAGAGAAAGAATTTGTATCTCTCATCGAACAAACGCGATAAGAATGATCGGCCAAATTCCCCGCCTGCCTCAATTGGAACGTAAAGGCGGGCAGGCAAAATGTCCCGCGAGCCTCCCGACTTGTCGGGATGAGCGGCTGGAATTTTGTCCCGAAGGGATTCCTTCGGAAAGAATCCCGCTGCTCAACAGCG
>JBHHZW010000517.1:0-2076 GCA_046758305.1 Bacteroidota bacterium
CATAGAGAACGATGAAAGTCTCATCCGTATCAACGTGGCTGTGCCAGACAAAGTCGCCCTCTAATTTGACCAGTTTGAAATGGTAATCGTTCATCTGAGCAATGATCTTCGGGGACCAATGTTCTGAAAATTTGGCGAGCTTTTCTTTGAGATTGATCACTGAATATTTCATAGGTGTCCTCAGAAATCGCCGCAGCGTAACCTTAGAGCTGAGCGGCGCGGCTAGTTCGTGCTGGTTGTCTCTTGGCCATGCGTGTAGGTTTCTTCGAGGGTTTCCAGCATTGCATTGATCTTCTTGAGAAGATCGCCCACCCTCTCTTGATCTTTAACGTTCTGAAGATCGCTAATATAGAGCTCCTCCTCCGGCCAGAATACTAACAAAAGGTCGAAGAGGAGATCAGGCTTTCTCGTAGGATTGAGCTTCGCCTTGACATCGGCAGTACTCAAACCCGCCTTGGTCAAGATCGGCGACGATGCGATCCTGCGGAGATACTCGGACGCATCCTTTTTCGTGATCAGCTTCGTAGACTTTGCTGCGATTGTAGCTTGCGGCATCACAAGGTGGTTGATACGGACGATCTCCCCTTCATGAATTAAAGCGACGATGTGGTAGGTCCAAAATGGAAGGACCGGTCCGATTACAAGTAGACCCCGGAGGGTTTGCCCGTGTTCCTTCGCGTAAGTCGGTAGGCCCTCAAGAAGATCAAGCTTGTCCGGATGATAGCTGCCCTCTGTGTAATTATTGAACCTAGGGGTACACTCCGTCGCTCGAGGGTAGAGCACCTCGTGAAAGAAGTTCGCACGCGATGGAACGTTGTCACCGCCGCCCCCCCAAGTGGTCAGTGCAACCATAAAAATCAAACCTGCCAGAAAGTGGGGTTTCTGTATCATTATGAAATATAGAATCTCATCATCGGCCTGGTCTCTGAACGACGAGCGACCTCAACAAAGCCGCCCTCCTTGAAAGCGGAAGCAATTCCAGTCCAGGCGAATGCGGCTGGCATTTTGTCCTTCTTGGGCTCAACTGGATAACCTTCCAGTACCTGTCCACCTTGCCCTTTGACATACTCAATCGCAGCTCGCAAGAGTTGCAGACTGAGTCCTTTATTGCGATACTTCTTTTCAATGAAGAAACAAACGATCGACCACACCGCCGTTTCATCGATCTTCTTCAGTATGCGAGACCGATTAAGAACCGGAAAGCTATCACGGGGTGCTACTGAGCACCAACCGACAGGCACATCTCCAGCATAAGCTAAAATACCAGGCACTTCGCCGGACTTTACGATGGCTTTCATGGCTTTTTTGTTCCGTTCACCCTTCTGGCGCTCAAATTCGGAACGTTTCAGCCGCCACCACATACACCAGCAGCCGCCACAGGCACCACGCTCGCCAAAGAGTTGCTCAAAATCGGGCCATTGGTCTCTGGTGAGTGGATAGAATTCCAACTCTGAGAGCCTACCTTGCTTGTCAATCATCATAAATGCTCCGCTTTCTCTGGTGATGAATGCTACCAGCTAACGGTGCGGATCAGCCGCGGGCAAACCAGCGAAGCTGTTTCTCCGTCGGCCTGCATCCGCTGGTTGGCCGACCGTCCTCCTGGAGCATGTACGTTTCAGTCCATTAGCCAGTACTTAGCGTGCTGTTCCAGCCTGGCCCTAGTTCACGGGACCGCTCGCGTGCCCAGTAAGTGCTGATTCAGGGGCTGACCCCGTTTGCATGCCGACGCTGAGCATAAGTGCTAAACGGATACGGCCTTCGCCATACTACAAACCAGCACAAAGGCCTCGTCGAAGTTGAACCTAACGAAATCTGCAGGCCAGAGCACTGGCTTTAGCTGGCCTTCCAGTTGCGGATCGAGCTCCCGCTTCCGCTCGGCAGAGACGTCAACAGGGGCGTTGCCGGGCACCTCGAGTTTTGCTTTCGCCATGCTGAGGAAGTCAGGATCTTGAGAATCCAGCCCTATCTCGCGGACGGCATAGAACAGATCAAAGAAGTCCCGGATCGCAGGGTCTTTTCTAGTCATCGCTGCCCGGAGCTTCTCTGCATACGCCTCCCTCACTGCCATCGCACGGA
>JBHHZW010000518.1:0-2075 GCA_046758305.1 Bacteroidota bacterium
AACTCGCCGCAAAATATGATGTGGGACAGTACGGTCTCAACCCCGGCTACGAGTTCGCTGACTTCGTAAAAGAGCTCATCCCGGCTGACACCCCGGCAGATGTTGACAGAGGAGAAAGGTACGTAGAGCGAATCGTGCGCGGTCTGTACTATTTCAAGCAATGTGGACTCGTGGGCCCCAGTGGCACCGGAAAAACTCACGTCGCATACTTGGTCGCGGAGATTGCTGGATTACCGTTATGGGAGATAAACTGCGGGTTGCAGACATCAGCTTATGATCTGTTCGGGCGATACATCGGGCTTGGAAAAGAGAACTGGGTTGACGGACAAATCGTTTCATGGTGCAGACACGGGGGCATCCTGTACCTCGACGAGGCTAACATGATGAAGCAAGACGTAGCTACTAGGCTCAACCCGGTCCTCGATACCCGAGGACACGTAGTCCTGACGGAGAAGGACAACGAAGTCATCCCGCGCCACCCCGTCGGATACATGATAATGAGCATGAACCCAGCCTCTATCGAGTTTGCCGGAACAAAACCTCTCAACGTTGCCTTCAGAAGAAGAATGAGTACCTGGATAAACTTCGACTTCATCAGTGAAGGAAATCGAATTCATCCCGACGAAGTGAACGTGCTCCGCCGCCGAACTGGAATAGACGAGAAAACAGCTCTGAACATCGTTCGGGCCGGGGCTGAACTGCGAAGACAATACAAGAACGGCGATCTCCCGTACGGACCGTCACTTGGCGACCTAGTAAATTGGGGGACTCTCGTCGCCGACGCGGGGCGCCCCCTTCAGGCAGCGGAAGAGACCATAATCGCCCTGACGAGCGATCATTCGGAGGTTCAGGATTCGGTTCGACGGGTCGTCAAACGCATTTTCGGTAGCGACTCGACTTTCGTTCCCGAGTCTTGAGGCAGCAAGAACCATGAGTTTTTCAGGGCAGGTCTGGCCCGTCGTTTTTGAGGTGTCGCAAAAAGATGCGTCAGACCTCAAGGTTCTGGTCTCAAACTCGTTCGCTAGGCCGGTCTTAGGTGAAGACGATAAAGGATTTGTGCTCAACTTACCCAGACCTCAACAGGAAAAAGGTGACAGGATCTCCTACCTCGGGATCAAGTTCGAGTATTCTGCCCAAGGCTTCCAGAAGCTCTGGACATTGTACAAGGCTTCGATTTATCACCTAAGCGCTCACGCTGCGGTATCCGATTTTTCCATTTACGGCACCTGGGCGAGCTCGAAGGATACAAACACGGCCAAGTTCTCGGCAACTTTAGTCGAAGACGCGGCTACGCAGGCTTACTTGAAAAAGTACTGGCCGCATCTGCTACCGAACATCGCGTACGGGAGTGCACTCTCGATCGGAATAATGAAGAAATTGACGCATATTCCAAACGCCGCTACTAGAGCTATGGCAGCGGTTCTGTCTCAGACCGTAACTGGCAATCTCAAGGGAGAGGTTTCACAGTCTCTCGCACTTGACGCAAACGAAATTGCTTTTGAATTAGCCAACCTCGAAGCTAGATTTAGAAACGACCTTCCTCACACCGCCGAGGGTTTCACAAATAAGACACAGGTCACGCCCAGCCAAGAGAGGAGGCTAAGCGTTGCTGATTTCATCTACTGGAAGTTAATTAAGTACGGTCACACCCCGGAATGCCCCAACCTCCCCTACACAGAATCTTACGGCCGCTGCTCGATCTTCTCCACCAGACTAGCTGATTTCATGTCAACGATGCCTGCAGACTTACCAACGGTATGGCAAGTGTTGACCGACGGCTCTCCACAAGATTCCAAAAACCCTCTTCTCCCTGAAGTTGATAAAGACGAGATCACAGCAGTCTACGACGCTTGGATCGACTCGCAGGAGAAAACTAGACGAATTCTCGAAACCATCATCCAGATTGCCGCCAAGACACATTTCGAATCCATCGAATTTCCTCAAGATGACTATTCCGAATTCGTAAGGATCCGCGAGCAGGTGTCGAGCATAATTCAGCGGGTTCGGGATGAACTCAGTAAGATAAGGTCGACTATGGATGATGACGCGGGGAAAGAAAGTGGCCTTATCGACCT
>JBHHZW010000519.1:0-2068 GCA_046758305.1 Bacteroidota bacterium
CCAAAAAACGTGTGTAATGCGTGCATTTTGGTTAACTGGCCGCTGCCAGCCATCGAAGTCGAAGTTCGCCTGTGGGAACACAAACGCCTGGAAGTTACTCAGGTTCAGGAAATAGAAGTAGTTCGCATTGATGTAGTCGTCGAACAAAATCGACACTCCACCTTGGAACTTTACTCCGCCGAATCCGAGGTCTGCCACATCTTCGTCGATTTGGAGATTCTGGACTCCTGCAATATCCTGATACGCATTGTAAATCAGTTTGGTTGTGATCGCAAAATCAGGCGCATCATCATGCGTTGCGCTTGTGTAGCTGTTACGCAAGATTCTGGGAAGGTAACTGGTGCTGGTAGGGTCTCGCAAATTAGCATCCGAGTGCGTTGTGCTATTCACGTTGCTGTCCCAATTGCTGAAAGTCGAGCTGTTAATCCCTGCGTAGGTTCTGCCTGTTCCAACAACCGAGCGAAGTCCTTCGAGCCGCTGGTTCCCGCCAACAGTTCCACCAGTGTTGTAGAGGTCTTGCTGCATTCGTTCCTTTAGAGTCCGCAAAGCGTTCTCTGTTTGGACACGAATCATATCCAGCAATTTCTCTTTGTTGCCACTATTTCGCCATACCTCAACATTAGAGATAGACAAAGTAGCGTAGTAATCGGACCATGACAACGATCCTTGCTGCACCGGATTCACAGGCTGTGACGCAAGAACGTCATATCCTGAATAAAGTCCGAATGCAGAGTGCTTCGTAAGCACCGCATCGAAGATCAGTGAACGACCAACTGCCCTGCGACCTCTGCCTTTTGCAAGCAGCCGATTGAACAGTGGAATCTTGTCGTAAATCTGATTCTTCAAGCCAGGGATGAAGAAGGTCCGAGTCACGTTGTTTAGAAACGTGGTGTCTAAGGCCATGATATAACTCCCATGCCCCAGCGCCCACGATTAAAGTGACTTACTTCTCATCGCCTTTTTAGCTAATTCAAAGCTCTCATTAACGTTGCGCGGAGCTTTATGACTTGGTTTTGTGAATGTTTCCCCGCCGCCTTGCTCTGACTTGATCTTAGCTCTCAACTTCTTACCGCGAGCGATGTCCTCATCGAGTTTCTTTTGCAGCGCTGTTTTGTTCTTTTGCGTTACCAATTCTTGCGCGGCTTCAACTACTCTAATCGAAATAACTCCTGGTCTCAGAACGCCTAACTCGTTAAAGTTCGACTTGTCTGAATATACGTCCTCAAGAAGTTCTTGGTAGTTGATGAGGTCTGGTTCAATACCGTTCTTGTTGAGATAAGCACTGGCAGCAGCAGTTTCATCGTCGAGAATCTCGCTATTCATATACTCCACGTTCTTCTCGGTGATTTCCTTTTCTGCCGATTCCTGAGCTCTCTCAACGGTCTTCTCGTACTTGTTTCTTTCGTCAAAAAGATCAAAGTCGGTAAGACCTTCAGTTTCTTGGTGTCGTTTCCAGTCCTCACGTGTCCAGTTAATCTTGGACAAATCCGCACCCACACGCCTGAGATGATCGAGATAGATCGCCTGTTCGTTGGGCGGCTCTACCGCACCCTCTGCAGGAGCGCTGGTTACACGCTCTGGAACCTCAAGAGATTTTCCGGCACGCGATTTCCGTATGACCTCATCCTTGTGAGCGACGCCCTTACGGAGATTGTCCAAAAGTTCATCTATGGTGTCTCCAACATAAACGGTACTCTTGGGGTCTTTGGGGTCCATTCGGAATTCCAGCTTATTGTCAGCTCGGCGAGTGATGTTCTCGATGTCAAACGTATCGGGTAACTCTTCCCCGACTTCCTCTTTGGACTCCTCTGCGGCCTCTTTCTCTTTTTCGGCTGCTAAAAGCTCCTCAGTTGTGGGTTTTATGTCCTCGCTCTTGGCGGCTTCCTTCTTGTCAGAGGCGACTGGTTCTGTTGTCGTCTCATCTCCGGTTCCTTCCTCAATATCTTTTCCTGGGGTCCCCAGTGTTTTGAGGTCTTCTGCGTCTTGTGACGCAGTAGCGGAGACGCCGGAATCGTCTTCGCCTCTATCGAAAGCTTGACTAACGTCAAAATCTTTCGCCATGATGTTT
>JBHHZW010000520.1:0-2068 GCA_046758305.1 Bacteroidota bacterium
GCCCGCTGCCGATGATCGCCACGTCGTAGTCGCCATTCGCCACCGTCTCACCTCCGCAGGGAATGTCGGGCCCGCAAACCTACTTGCCTGCCAGCGGAAACAACCATCAGAATCAATCGATTGCTTCACTCGTAAAGACGGTTGCCTTGGTGTTCTTTGGTGCCCAGAGGACAGGCCACCAGAATGGCGACCCATTCCATCCGTCTTCCTGCCTTCCGTCATGTCTGAACAACATCAACATGGGTCTATCGGCTGCGATTTCTCTTGCAATGCGACCTTCTACGTGAGCTGTGTCAGGCGCGTTGAAGGGGCGACCACCTGCACGGACTCTTTTTACATTTCGGTTCCTACGCGCGAGGCACCAAATCCTGTTTTCATCTCTCCCGCCAGCACTCTTTGTGCACAGGTACTCGATACTTGCCTTGACCGCCTTTATATCCCACTCCGACCCTTTCTCGAATTGGAGCATCCCGTTTATTTCGTTAATGATGTGCTTGGCGAGGTGTACATCGATTAGGAATGGTTCATCCGGTTTCTCTTTCGGTTGACAGTCCATGATTAGCTTGTCCAAGCGCCTCGTTGCCTCTTCGATGTGAATCTTCGGGCTTGTCTGAAAACCAACGGGGAGCATCCTCTTGAAGGGTTTGAGAGTGGTTATCTTGGACAGCATGATCTTGTTTGGTGAACAAGGGACTATTCGATCTGATGGGTCTTTTCGAATAAATACAACTTCTGCGTTTTCCAGATTGCGTGACAACACTTCGCGAAGGGTTGTGTCAAATTCGTGTATACGTTCCATAATTTCGTAAATTGGCAACGCAGTGTAAAAGCGAGTAACTGCCAAGTCGGCCTTCGGGCGATTCCCGTACATTCGGGAGTGCTGCAGGACAGTGTCCTGTTGGAACTTCATAGGACGGCGTCCATAATAAAATCCAGTTAAATTGTCTACAGTTACTCCGCGGTCTAGGATTTGCCCTCCTATGAAAATGTTTAGCGGTGTTCGCAATCTAAGCTGACCGTCTTCGTCGAGCAACTCTTGGGCATCTTTGTCCGAATTCACGGTGGTGATCATTACGTGGTCTTCCTGCAATGCTCGCAGGACTTCAGTCTCGACTTCATCGTATGCAGGCATTGGAAGCGGTCCCTTCCGCACTGACTTTTCGACATCGTCGTAGGATTCGTGTATCAATTCACCTAACCGTTGGCGGTCTGTTGCCGTAACCGTGCTTTTCTCCAGCGCCTCTATCAGTCCCCTAAGAACTCTCTCCTGCCAAGCATGACAAGCCTTACTGTGTTCAGTGTGGACTATGAAGCTGTATTTCTTTTCGCGCTCCCCACTATTTCTCTGCTGGATTCGCCGAACGCACCCCCCGACCACAAAACTCATAATAGCTTTGCGCAAAACCTTAATCTTTTGGCTATTGAGCGCGTCTTCGACGCGGAAAGACCTTCGGTCTTCCTTCCTTAGTGTGTGCAGTTCCTCGATTGGAATCTCTTCGTAGAGATGGAAGGCTATTGAGTCCTCTATTTCAGCTTCGTCAAAATAGAAATCGCCCCCAACATATCCTGCGTATTCGTCCAGAATCACTGTAAAGACGGGGCGAATGGGCTTGAATGAAAGGTTCTCATTGGGAATGGCTAAGTCTTCGGGTTGAAGGTACAGAGAGTACGGCGTTGCGGTTACTTGGAGAAAATCA
This sequence comes from Bacteroidota bacterium, assembly GCA_046758305.1. Classification (GTDB taxonomy): domain Bacteria; phylum Bacteroidota; class Ignavibacteria; order UBA10030; family JAZGDE01; genus JAZGDE01. The sequence goes on from JBHHZW010000520.1 coordinate 1,698, forward strand.
GTCGACGCCACCTTCTTTCGAAGGTCGTTTATCTGACCTGGTATCTTGTTTATTTGGATCCCTGCGGCTGAGTCTCGCCGGAAGCCGATACTGGCATAGTCTGCTTCGTCATCAATAATCAAGAGATTCTTAGATTTCAAATCAGGATATGTCTCCGTAAGCGCAGTTATTATTCTTCGTAGATTGTTCGTTTCTTTCTTTACCACGATGATGAGCTTCTGTTGCAGTTCGAACTTTGTGAAGTTCTTTGGGAGATGCATAATGTCGCAGATTTGAACTTTGTCATCCCTTGCGAATTCCACGAAGTCTTTTCGAAGCCGCTCATACGTTTGGCGTGTCAGTGCTTTGGTACCCTTTGTAAGTACAATTGC
>JBHHZW010000521.1:0-2065 GCA_046758305.1 Bacteroidota bacterium
TTGTCCATTCCGCACAAAATCCAAGTTCATGAGACTACCGAAATCGAGTTCATAAATCAGTTCGATGGATTTCATGAATTCATTGCCGACGTTAAGCGAAACAACCCGTTGATTGAACTTCGCGGATGTTGATTGGACCAAAATATGAAAGGCAGTGCTTCACATTCCAGGATGGCGTCTAACAAATCAAAACAGCAGCAATGGTGACGGTCGCCGCTGATATCGATCCTAAGAAGGGAGAAAAATATTTATGAAGTTCTTTAAATATCATGCGCTCGGGAACGACTATATTGTCTTGAATCCTACAGATACTGAAGGAGAGTTAACTCCCTCCCAAATCAAGTTAATTTGCCATCGTAACTACGGCGTTGGATCCGACGGTATTCTTCTTGGTCCCCTTGAAACTTCAGAATGTGACTTTGCCCTGCGAATCTTTAACCCTGACGGCAGCGAGGCGGAAAAAAGTGGCAACGGGTTGCGGATTTTCTCTCGGTACCTCTGGGACGAGGGGCTTGTTCAAGAGGAGCCGTTCACGATCCTGACGGCGGGAGGAAGGGTACGATGTCAGGTTTACGCTGGGGGTAAAAGTGTAACTATCGATATGGGCAGGGTAAGCTTTGACAGCGCCCAAATACCCCTCGAGGGACCGCCGCGGGAAGTCTTAAACGAAAGGATCCTTGTCGATGGAAAGGAATTGACATTTTGTGCGGCTACCATCGGGAATCCACACTGCGTAATCCTCCGCGATGAGGTCTCTCCAGATGAGGCTCGGCGATGGGGTCCTTTGATTGAAAACGATGCTCGTTTTCCAAACCGAACCAACGTTCAGTTCATGAAGGTGCTGGATCGTGCAAACATCCAGATCGAGATCTGGGAACGCGGGGCAGGATATACGTTAGCTTCGGGCAGCAGTAGTAGTGCGGCAGCAGCGGTTGCCCATCGGTTAGGGTTCTGCGACTCGCACATAGCTGTTCACACGCCAGGAGGCAAAATCGACATCACTGTCTCAAGCGACTTCTCGATCTCAATGACGGGGCCAGTTACCAAGATCGCTGAGGGAACCATTTCAACTGAAATGTTCAATGGGCCCCTCTAACCATTTGCAGCGCAATGGATTAAGAGTCAACCCTAAATTTGGCTGGAGCTTGCTTCAGAAAAAAGCATGTAATTACTCTAACGTGCTAGAAAAGTTACATAAATGAGAATGAACAAATGCCAAAGCTCAAAGTTCAAATGAATGTCAAATGTCAAATGACAAATGGGGAAGCTTGATTGTTCGATTTGACATTTGGAATTGCCATTTGGGTGGCTCAAAGGAATTTGGGCGATCGGGCGTTGGGAAGAGCCCAAAAGTCCGGAAACTCCTCTAAATTTGATCCCTTAGGACTTATTTTCCGCTGTGACATGCGTGCGGCTGAGGGGCTTGTTCGGAGGAGATGGGGCGGTTGGTAAGGAAAGTGCCAACGATGTCCCATGCAGGTTGTCCCGTTATCGTATACGGAGACGGATGCCTCACTTCTGGAGAGACTGGTAACTTCAGGCGTAAGCGGGTCACATTCTGGTTGAAGGGGGAACGCAATGCACGATGTTGACATCATGATAATCGGCCACTTTGCCAAAGACAGGCTGGTGGTGGATGGCGTAGGCCAAATCGCCTGTGGCGCCGCGGCCTACTACGGCAGCGTTGCCTTGCGACGGTTCGGCGTCCGAGTGGCGCTCGTGACTCGTCTGCACCCAGACGATTTTTCCCTGCTGGACGAGTTGAAGCAAGAAGGTGTTCAGGTATTCGCCACAGCGGCGCCGGAGACCACAGGCATCGAGAACTTCTACGATTCGGCAGACATGGAACGACGAGCCTACAAGCCGCTGGGCTTTGCCGGGTCCATCCGACGGGAGGATATCCCAAACCTATCAGCCCAGGTATATCTGGTCTCGGGCATCATCCGTGGCGAGGTAGACCCACCACTGCTGCGATGGTTGGCCACACGGACCCCCGTTGCTCTGGACGTGCAAGGATTTATCCGCTTCCGTGAGAAGGATAGTCTTGTCCTTCGTCAGTGGTCAA
>JBHHZW010000522.1:0-2061 GCA_046758305.1 Bacteroidota bacterium
TCTTTTCTCAGGAAAACATCCAGCGTCTCGTGCAAGCTGCATCTCAGTCTGGGTACTGTTCTCTACGTCAAAAGACCTACAGCACATTATTTGCCCTGCTGGCATGCACGGGATTGCGTGTGTCCGAAGCAATCCGGCTGCGCTTTGAGGACATCACTCCAGATGGTTTGGTGATTCGGTGTTCCAAGTTTCGCAAAAATCGCCTTGTACCCTTGCACGAAACTGCGCAAGCCGGAATCGAACGTTATCTGGAACACCGCCGCTCCTATGCCCCTTTCGATGACCACCTATTCGTTTCGTTGCGAAGAAAGCCGTTGCTTCATGTTGATGTTGAGACCGCATTCCAGACTGCAGTTGACAAAATCGGCCTCCAGCGAGGACCGGGGTTACCGCGCATCACGCCTCACTCATTGCCTCACACCTTCGCCGTGAGAGCACTGGAGGCCTGCCCGGATGGACGCGACCGCATCACCAAACATATGTTGGCGCTCTCTGCCTATCTTGGTCACGGCACGGTTTCCCATACGTACTGGTATCGGGAAGCAACGCCGGATCTGATGAGAAACATCGCAGAATGTTGTGAAAGCTTTGTCATGGGAGGACAGCTATGAATCCAATTGCATCACACATCACGGTCTTTTTACAGCAACGCTTGCCGGTCGAACGTGGCGCCAGCGAAAACACCTGTGAAACCTATGCATACACTTTCAAGCTTCTCTTTGAATACGCCAGTGACCGTCTTAAGGTTACGCCGTCGGAATTACATCTGGAGCAGCTTGATGCCCCGATGATTGTAAATTTCCTGAACTATCTGGAAACGGTGCGCGGGAATGGACCGAATTCTAGAAACAATCGACTGGCCGCCATCAAATCGTTTATTCATTTCATGGAATATCGCGTGCCTACAGCTTTAGAACAGATCCGGCGTATTTTGGCGATTCCGGCAAAGAAAACCGATACGCGCCTTGTCAGACACCTCACGGTTGAAGAGATGCAGGCCATCTTGGATGGACCTGAACCGACCAAGCGATACGGCATCCGGGATCGTGCTATGCTTCACCTCTGCTTCGCTGGAGGATTGCGCGTCTCCGAGCTGATAGGGCTGCGAATTGACGATCTGAATCTTCAACCGCACCCCAGCATTCTCATCCATGGTAAAGGCCGAAGGGAACGTTGTCTGCCTTTGTGGAAAGAAACGACATCAGTGCTGCGAGCATGGTTGGCGGTCAGGGGCAAAGTCTTGGTGCCGGAACTGTTTCTCAACGCTCGTGGCGAACCTATGACCCGTTCCGGTTTCGAATACATTCTCCGCAAGCACGTCCACACTGCCGCAAAGCGTTATCCTTCTCTATCAACGAAGTGCGTTTCTCCGCATGTGCTGCGACACACTTGCGCGCTAACGGTCCTGCAGGCCACCAAAGATCTCCGAAAAGTCTCTCTCTGGCTCGGACACGCGAACATGCAAACAACTGAAATATATACTCGCGCCGATCCTTCAGTAAAGCTGGAGGCTCTAGAATCTGTTATCGCTCCAAAACTGCGCTCCGGACGTTTCAAGGCAACCGACAAACTGATCGCCTCGTTGCGGGCCGGTTCTTTTATGCGGAGTGAAAAAACATCAAAATAACAGGCTGGTGGGGTCCGTGAAGAACGGGCTCCGCATAACAATAAACTCTGCATAAAACTTAGCATTTAAGGATTGGGGAAAGATCTTCAATAACGATAATACCCTGGCTTCTGCGGTAGTAGATAGACTAGTTCATCATAGCGAGCTGGTGAAAATAGAAGGAGAAAGTTACCGTGTAAGGAAGAAAAAGGGTTAAAAAAACCGGCTTTAAAATTCATTCTCCAAGCAGTATTAATCTAGCCCTGCTCAAAATTTTTACAGAGGGAAGGGAAAAGTACGTTTAATCGCCGAAGGTGGGGGATACTAAATTAGCCATAATGGGGGAATTTTAAATTAGCGGTAATAAACTGATGCTCTCCCTAAACTATTCGCCTATAAAGGAGGTGGTTGAAGCTATGAGAGCCAGGAAAGACTCATTGTTTGTGTATTTTAAA
>JBHHZW010000523.1:0-2059 GCA_046758305.1 Bacteroidota bacterium
ACACCTCGGGGTACGGTGGTTTCAATGCATCAACTCCTATGCCCCCGATCAGTATAGAGATTCTTGATGTTTTGTTCGGTAAGATACCCTTGAGCGATTGCCACACCTTGGTTAATCTAACACTGTTCCCGTTGGAAATCAAGACTCCGGTCGCCTCCCCAGCATTCAGCCGGATGGTCTTACCACTTCCCTTGGACCGGAGAGAATCCCAAACGTCAACACCCAGCCAAGAAAGGTAACAGCCATCTGACACAAAATTGGCTGTGAGGCCCACGAATTCACTGGCAATCCCTCTGTGAGCGTCGAAAACCGGGAAACTATTCACCCGCACAGAATTGTTGAATTCTGTAAAGGGTGAGCACATGCAATTCATTCTCGAAAATCTCTTTCTTCACGGATACTGGGTCGTTGCTCTCGGGTTGATCATTGATGCGATCGGTCTTCCCTTCCCTGGCGATGTCCTCCTTCTCACAACGGGCTTCCTGGTCTTCAAGGGAAGTTTGCAGCTCGAATTTGTTCTTCCACTGGCGATCCTTGCGGCCCTTGTCGGTGATACACTGTCGTTTTCCCTCGGCCGCTACCTCCAGAAGTCGCGCGGAAAAAATTTGGTCTCAATCTACTGCACCTGGGCCAGTTGTACGTTCTCCTCAAAAGCCTGTCACGAGAAGGCACAGCGGAATCTCGGCCGGTATCAAGGGCGAACCATCGTGTTCGGGAAATTCCTCTGGGGCGCACGAGAATTCATCCCACCGCTCGCTGGCATGTCGGCGATCTCCTATCCGCGATTCATTACACTTGACCTCGCCGGCATAGCACTGTGGGTCTCTACGTTCGTCCCTCTGGGCATTCTTCTCGGAGACCAGTTCAAATACTTTATCGCCTATTTTAAGAACGTGACCTCCCTGATCGCCTTCGTAGTCATCGGGGCGTTCGCTGTTCTCCTTGTGCTGAAGTACATCAAGCGCAAGAGGTTTGGCGGATATCGCGAAGAAAAGATCTCCCTCCTCAATCGGAATCCGATGGATGGGCATGCCAATATCGACCAGATCGAAAAAATTCCGAATCGAACTTGAGACATTTCGCGAAAAATAGTATGTTGGTTGGAACTACCAGAATCGATGAGAGTGTTTCCCTAATGGGCTCTACTTGTTCCATAATCATACATGGAGGTCAACATGAAGCAGTTCATGATCGGTATTCTCGCACTAACATTCCTCGTCTTTTCATCGGTAGCACTTGCAGCAGAGACCAAGAAAGCCACGCTTGGCGTCAAAGGCATGACCTGCTCAGGTTGTGCGCTCACGGTCAAATCGAAGGTTAAGAAAATAGAGGGGATATCGTCCATCGACGTCGACCTGAAGGCAGGAAAAGCCACGTTCGAGTACGATCCTGAGAAAGTTTCACCTGAGCAGGTTGCAGATGAAATCAACGAGATGGGCTTCAAGGCGTCGGTTCCGGAGAGGTCCAAAGCGGCCAAGGAAGACGAACTTCGATCAGAAGAAACAGAAGACTGAGAGGGCCAAAAACCTGATACCTGACGAGGGATACGATTGTACGTTTGCCCAGTGCAGGCTTCTGGACGGGTTTTGGGTAAGTCAAGGAATGACCCCGACTGACCGGCATAGGCCGCAGAGTGGGGTTTCTCTCCTACTGAGAAAAATCTTCCTAGAATATCTTTCCTTCCAACAAGTGAAGTTCTCGTGATACTGTTGTGACCGGCGAATCGTATACTAATGATGATAGCAACGGACAGGGGTTGGAGCGCATCGTATGAATCTAAGATGTTTTCTTAGCGCCGCAATATTAACTGCTACCGCATCCGTTGGATGCGGCCAGGAACACAAGGAGAGCCGGGTGAACAGAGGGGCAATGGAACCGACGCAAGATATCATGGACCTCAAGGATAAACAGATTGCCATGCCACCATTACCGATGTTCGACCGGACATTCTGGTTCAACGCAAACCCTGAAATCGTGAACGATCTCAAGGGCAACGTGGTCGTCGTCGATTTTTGGGAATATACCTGCGTCAATTGCATCCGGACATTCCCTTACGTCA
>JBHHZW010000524.1:0-2052 GCA_046758305.1 Bacteroidota bacterium
GCCAAAGTCCTCGGCTGGTCCACGTCGCAGCCGCGCTCAACCGCGATGTAGTATGCGAGCAGTTGGAGCGGTATGATGTTGAGAATCGGTCCCAGAAATCCGTACGTCCTCGGGACACGGATGACGTACTTCGCATACCTCTCGATCTCCGTGTCGTCCTCATTAGCAACGGCAATGATGCGTCCCTGCCGCGCGAGAACCTCATGGATGTTGTTCATGACTTTTTCGTAGATCGCGTCTTTGGGGGCGATGACTACCACAGGCATATGTTTGTCGATGAGGGCAATCGCGCCGTGCTTCATCTCCGCGGCGGGATAACCCTCAGCGTGAACGTAGGATATCTCCTTCAGCTTCAATGCCCCCTCGAGAGCGGTAGGAAAATTCGCCCCGCGGCCAAGATAAAGAAAATTCCGCATTTCCTTGAATTCGCGCGCGATGTTCTTGATTTTCTCTGTATTCTCGGGATGCAGAATGCGTTGAACTTTCTCCGGCAGCGAAAGGATCTCGCGTCCGATCCGAATCCCTGTCTCCTTCGATATACGCTTCTCCCGGGCGACCAAAAGCGTGATCAACGAAAGAACCACCAGCTGCGACGTGAATGCCTTCGTCGAGGCCACTCCGATCTCAGGTCCGGCATGAATGTACACCCCAGCTAGCGTCTCGCGCGCGATGGTGCTCCCTACCACGTTCACAACACCGAGCACCGTCGCTCCTTTCCTCTTTGCCTCCCGCAAAGCAGCCAACGTGTCCGCGGTCTCTCCGCTCTGACTGATGACCAGGACTACATCATCGGGAAAGACCACTGGATTTCGGTACCGAAACTCCGACGCGTACTCCACCTCGGTCGGAATGCCTGCGATCTGCTCCAGCATGTAGTCCCCGACCAACCCCGCGTGCCACGACGTTCCACACGCCGTGATGATAATCCTTCGTGCCTTCCGCATCTTGTCCACGACATCACGAAGACCCCCGAGCTTTGCCCTGCCCTCCCGCTCAAGGATCCTGCCCCGCATCCCGTTTCGGATGGTCTCGGGCTGCTCATGAATCTCCTTCAGCATGAAGTGCTCGAATCCACCCTTCTCGATCTGCTCAAGATTGAACTCGACCTCATCTATCCGTTTCTGAATCTCGACATCTTCGATCGTCTTTGTCGTAAGACCATTACGTGTGACGCAGGCAATCTCACCGTCGTCAAGGTACACTACCTGATGTGTATGACTCACGAGCGCTGCCGCATCGGAGGCGACGAAGTTTTCCGAATCTCCCACTCCAATGACGAGTGGACTTCCTTTCCTCGCAACGATGACCCTGTCCGGCTCGCTGTTCGAGATCACTGCGACACCGTACGTGCCTTCGACCTCCGCCAACGCCAATCGCACCGCGCTCAGGAGGTTGTGGGTACGTTTGTATTCTTCTTCGATGAGATGGGCGAGAACCTCGGTATCGGTTGCGGACTTGAACACATGTCCCTGGCGCTGTAGGGCCGTCTTGATCGCAGCGTAATTCTCGATGATGCCGTTATGGATGACCGCGACGTTCATTCGGCAATCAAAGTGAGGATGCGCGTTGACGTCATTCGGCTCGCCGTGCGTCGCCCAACGCGTATGCCCGATTCCGACCTTCGCATGGATAGCGTTTCGCATCAGGAGCTGCTCCAAATCCGCGACCTTGCCGGCTTTCTTCCGAATCCACAGGCTCCCGCTGTCCACCAGCGCCACACCGGCAGAGTCATAGCCCCGATACTCGAGTCGCTTTAAGCCCTCGATCAGGATTGGCAAGCAATCACGACCGCCAATGTATCCTACGATACCGCACATGGTGATGTCTCTCGTCTTCTCTACGAGACCGCAAGTCGATGCATGCAAAAGCCTTCCAAAATACCAAACACAGTCAACAAAAGCAAGGCGTTAACGTCACAAAGTGTTCCTGCTCACGGTACTGCCCTTAGTTCTTTGTTGCAAGATTTGAACCTTATGCAAAATTAGTTGGTTTTACGCTTCATTCCCGACCCAACAGCTAAACCTTAAGATTAGTCCATTCACTGACAATAAG
>JBHHZW010000525.1:0-2051 GCA_046758305.1 Bacteroidota bacterium
TGTTTGCCGAAGGAAGCGGCTCGCTCGGGTCTGCGGCTCTAAGCGAAGAAACTACTGAAGTAGTTAAGGGAACCTCAAGTTTGAAAATTGTGCTTGGAGCAAAAAGTTATCTCCGCTCGGGAGTACAACATGATTACGGCGCAGGGACGGAAGCCGATTGGAGTGGTAAGGAGTTTATCTGTGTCTATTTATACGGAATCAACGATGGCGGCACTATAAGAGTTGACTCATTCATGCCCGACGGCGCCAACCAGCGCTATATCGAATTTACAGACAATTTTTCTGGTTGGGGGCGCTTCGTTATCCCATTTAATAAGATGACAAGCATAGGCAGCCCCAATCCATCTACTGTTAGGAACATTCGAGTGACCTATACAACGACAGGAACCCGTTATATTGACCGCATGGTTGTGGACGTCGGCAACTGGATAACAATAGAAGGACTTGTGCCGGACACATTGCTTCAAGGTAGCGGTTCAGCGTTTCGATGGAAGTTGTCTTCTTGGGACGAATCTGCCGGAGATTTTCATACGAATCCTTTCGCCACCCTCTTTGATAACGGGAATCCCGGCGGATCGGGATGGATTTACTTAGAGTTTCTTGATGAAACTTTATCTAGCAATATTTGGAGCGGACAGGCAGAAGCCTATACCATTTTTCCAGAAGGAGAACGCGGAGAAGCAAAAGACAAGCTTTATGGTAATGTTAGTTCCATCATTTATTCTCTTTATTACGGCACTTTAAACCGTATCGGTTTCGCCGTCAAGATGCCTCCCAGCACCGAAAGCGACGATCTGACTGGGTCGAACGCGATTAACAAAGTGAAGTTAAAATTGGAGGTTTACTACGCGGGTACTCCCGACGGCGTCACGACGGTCAACGAGCTTCTCCGCCTGGACGCCCTCCGCAACGTGAAGGCCGGCGCCTTCATCCGCGACCCCAAGAAGGCAAGGAATCTGATCATCGTGAAGGGCGACAAGTTCACGTACAACGTCCCGCCGGACCCGGACGAGTGGACGAGGGAGCCAGCGCCGACGGTGATCTACGATGACGACGAGTCGTTTTGGTCACCGTCACAGGTTGGCACCGGATCCTTGGCGGCCCCCACTCTGAGTGAGGAAACAGGCATAGTGGCAAAAAACGGAAGCAGCTTAAAACTTACCGCTGGTGGAGCGGGCACCAGACAGTGGGTGGGCTGCAAGCATGAGTATGCGACGTATCCGGATTGGAGCGGCTTCAACTTTGTCGGCATACATGTTTACGGCGTGAATGATTCTGCCACCTTGAGACTTAAGATCAAACTCGCAGGGCAGAATTATAACTGTGATTTTGCGACAGACAATTTTACGGGCTGGAAGTTTTTTGTTGTTCCCTTTAAAGACTTCTCTGGCACAGACAAGGATTGGTCACGGGTTCAGAGCATCCGAGTCCTCAGAGACACCGATGCGACCTGGTATATCGACTACATGGTTGTCGGCGTCAAGCGTTATTTCTGGGGAGCAAAATGGTGCACCCTCACCAACGACCCGGACGCGAAAGTCGGAATCTACAGCCTGAAGGCTCAGCTGGATGTTGGTGTCCTCAACAACTTCTATCGTTTAAGCAGTGGGCTGATTGAACACGACGATTTCACGACTAATTGGGACACTGGCTTCTGGGAAGAGGAAGGGCAGGGAGCTGGCGGAGATATTTACGATGCCTATGTTCAAGGTGACGAGCTTGTCTGCAAGATAAAGGAAGTAGCAAACGCTAAAGAGGCTCACGCGGGCGTCGTCTCAAAGAGTAAGATCGACTTGACCAAAGGATATGTCTTCGAAGTCAAGGTAATACCCGACGTTCAGGGCTCTCCGCCGAGAGGAAACAGGCACGAGCACGCCGAATTAAGGCTAACTAAAAGCGGGGATAAGACGAAAGACCCTGAGCTTGAAGAAAATGCGCCGGGAATCCAGTTTGGAGCCGTCATAAACAGCGATCACTTCAACTGGTACTCTTATGAACATTGGTGGGAAAGCGGGCAATTTAAAACTGAACCTCTTTGGTCAGGTAAGAAT
>JBHHZW010000526.1:0-2041 GCA_046758305.1 Bacteroidota bacterium
GCCGGCATCTGATCCCGAGTTTCAAACACTATCGATTGAGCCATGACCATATCCTCTGCTTGGGGTGAGGTTTTCCCTCTCCCTTAGCCTATTCTCATCGTAACTCAAACTTTTTCCAAGTCTGAGACACCCACGTGCGCGTCGGGACGAAAATGGACAGAACAAAAAGAACTACAAGAATCCAGAGTCTGCTCTGCCAGAACTCCCACAATCACCCCAAGCACAAGCATCGCAAGCTTCAGACTTGCCAGCTCCCAGTTCGACCACTGAGTTTTTTCTTTTAGTAAGTTCATGGCTGACCAACCTCCGAAGAGATCGATTCAAGTTGTCGAGTCGCGTCGTATGCTTCTTGAGTCGCAGCGACGTTTTCATCTTGACGGCTTGGAACGGATTCACGAACTGCCTCCAGCAGTGCTGTCAGACTGACAATATCCGACGTTCTTGCGAAGGCACCCAGGATCGCTGTATTAACGATCGGTATGCTTTTTGTCCCCAACCGGTGTTTGACAGCAATCGCATTGGCATCGACCGTGATAACGTGAAACTCGCCGGCAACTTTGAGCGCCTCCGCCGGCTGTTCGCTGTTGAGGAGAATAATGCCGCCTTTCTTGAGACCCTTGGTCATCGGCGTGCTGAGTAAGAGGGTCGGGTCAAGCACGATCAGGTGGTCCGGCTGCTCGATCTGGCAACGCAAACGCACTGGCTTGTCATCGATGCGAATGAATGCTTGAACCGGAGCTCCCCGTCTCTCTACTCCAAAGGCAGGAAAAGCTTGCGCATATTTGCCATCCCTGTAGAGAGCAGCAGCCAGTATCTTGCACGCAACGACACCGCCCTGTCCACCCCGTCCGTGTAATCGAATTTCAATCATCGCTCATCATTCATCAATCAGCCCGTCCCGGTATGCCCGCTTCGCCGAACGAGGCGAGCGGGACGGACATTCAGCAATCACGCTTCAACGTTCACCGTGATTCCCAAGCTACCCACACGGGGATGCCGTTTTTATCCCGCAATTGCAAAATACCGTCTTCTCGCTCCACTGTCGCTGCAACAAAAACTATCCGCCCATTCAACGTGACCTTAGAGGCGCAAACAGCGATTTGATCCGTCGCCTGGAATTTGATTTCCTGGTTTTCGATGAACCAGCGCGGACCGAGATGCACCTCGGCCGTGTCTGTTGCAGCTTTCACGAACAGACAGACACCTGGCCCCATGTCTTCAAGAGGAACAAATGTTTCGACACGCAGCACTTCGCCGGATACCTTCTCCATCGTGTTGATATCGTAGAGACGCTGGAAAAGACCTTTCATACCCCAGCTGTTCGCACTTTTCCCTCGACGAACCTGTTGAGCAGCTTGATGCAAGTCAGCGTAGAGAAAACTCAACACAATCAGAGAAAGGACAAAGAAAATCAGACTTTTCATGTTCATCCCTCCTTTAGCCCGTCTCAAGCGAAAAACGTTCAAGAACGCTTCGGATGTCTTGCCGATCATCCGCTTCCTGAGCATCCAAGACAGCCATCGCTGTTACGTTGACGATATCGGTCACCTCGTTCCCAGGAATAATCAGATACACCGGCTTTCGGATGCCGACGAGGATCGGTCCGACCGCCGTGGCCCCTCCGAGTCGCGCCAGCAGCTTGTAGGCAATGTTCGCTGAGGTAAGATCAGGACAGATCAGAACATTTGCCCCACCCTTTAGCTGGCTGAACGGAAAGAGCTCCTCCAGAATCTCAGGGACAACTGCGATGTCGGCCATCATCTCGCCGTCGATCATGAGGTTGGGAGCCCTAGCTTTCACGAGCTCAGTGGCAAGGCGCATCTTCTCCGAAATCGGATGCTTCGTGCTCCCGAAACTGCTGAAGGACAGCATCGCAATCCGCGGCTGGATGTTAAACTTCCGGACTTCCTCAGCCATAGGTATTTGAAGTAAATCCTCCAGATCAGCCCGGGCCTCTTCCATGGAAATTAACCTGATTATCTTTTTGATCATGGGAATGGCTTGGGCATTCATGCTGAGCTCATCCAGTCCAAGACCGACC
>JBHHZW010000527.1:0-2041 GCA_046758305.1 Bacteroidota bacterium
GAACACCCGGCCTTCCAAGGTGTTTTCCTCTCTCATCGTAATTACGTATCTCTGGTAAAGGAAGTTTGCTTGGGTGTCGAATCAGTAGGCTTTAAAAAGATCCTTTTCATCAGTGGTCACGGTCCGAACAACCCTTGCATTTTTGAGGTATTAAAAGAACTGTTTGAGGAGAAACCAAAAGAGAGACTTTTTTGTATGGCACACTGTATGACGTTGATTAATCAACTTATGCCTGATTTCGTTATGGGCCGACATACCGGGCACAGTGATTTTAGAGAGACGTCAATCATGCTGGCCATAGACGAAAAACATGTTTACCCAGAGAGGGCTTCAGGCCCGGAGGAAATCGCCAGAACGTTTGCGGGTGAACTTCAAAGCGTAGGTGTTCACCTTATTGGCTTGGACGAAGGAAGAATCAATCTTTGCCACGATATAGCTGAACTAACGATTGACGGAGGATACGGACACGTTAAAGGTGCTACAAAGGAGCACGGGGAAAAAGTTCTCACCGTATTGGCGGATTTTCTCAGTCGCATAGTTGATGAACTCCACAAGATTGAATTACCTTTGGACTAGATAATAGGAAGTTATTCTGCAAAAAGGAGAAGGAGTAAGACATAAGATAATTCAACCAATTTGTTATCAAGGGGGTAGAGGGGATTATGAAAATTATCAATACAGAAACAATTCCCACAGACACTGAATATGAAAAGGGATTTGACATCAGAATTGGGGTAAACGATAAGACGTGCGGGGCTCAAAAAATAACCGCGGGGAGAACATTCTTGCCTCCGGGAGGAAGTAACGAACCCCACTACCACGCCAATTCAGAGGCGGTGATGTATATTATTCGCGGGGAAATCAAGGTCACAGCGGGTCTTGGAGAGGGAAAGGCCGAGTACGTCGTAGGGCCTGGGAATTTCATCTACGTACCACCCAAGGAGGTTCACGGTATTGTCAACTGCAGTGATTCTGAATCTGCCGAATGGATTTTCATGTACCCAGGTGTACCAAACAAAGAGGCTGCAGAAACCGGATTCGTTTAAAGCCTTACGAATGAGGTTCGTTCAAAGGTGCACAGAGATGTAAGAGGTCTGGATGCCCAATGTCCATAGTGCGGGCAGGGACTTGCAGTCCCAGAACGCTAAGAGAAGAAAGAAATGGGTGCAGATCTGGTTGTACGAAACGCCAGGCTTGTTTTGCCCGAGACGGGGCCGATGGAGGCCAGCTTAGTCATAAGGGACGGTCGCGTTGCTGAGCTGGTCAGTTCTCACGAAGAACCCCCGGCTGCTGAGATTCTTGACGCCAAGGGTCGCGTTGTACTGCCAGGCTTGGTCGATCCGCATATCCATTACGGCTGGGTACCCCCCTTAGAAGAGCGTATACGTGCCGAGTCGGCCTTTGGAGTGAGTGGTGGCGTGACCACCTTTATCCGGTATATCCGGCGTCCCGAGTCATACCTCGAACTGACGGAGGAACAGATCGACCTGGGCAATCGACTTCACTACCAGGACTACGCCGTTCATCTGACCCTTTTCAACAAGGTCCAGGTAGCCGAGCTCGATCAATATGTCGAACGCTTTGGCGTCACCTCATTCAAAATCTACATGAACATGAAGGGACACCTCGGCACTGGTGTCCTCATGGACCTCCGCCCGGAATCAAACCGTGTGGATCCACACGATGTCGACTTTAGCACGGCCCACCTGTACGAGGTTTTTCGTGCGATGGCTCAATTACCGGTCCGCGGCCGCCTCAATGTCCATTGCGAAGATGGGGAGATCCTCTCCCATGAAATCGAGCGAGTACGCCGATTGGGCCTCGAAGGTCTTGTGGCCTGGCATTGTGCATGTCCTGGCTTGTCAGAGTCACTGGCCATTAACCAAGTGGCGCTGCTGTCGCGTGAGCACCGGGTACCAGTCTATTTCCCCCACATAGGATCACGTGCCGCTATTAAGGCTTTAAGGGAGGCCCGCGCTTGCGGTACCGACTTCGTGGCAGAGACCGGACCACATTACCTCACTCAGACTACCGGTAGTCC
>JBHHZW010000528.1:0-2037 GCA_046758305.1 Bacteroidota bacterium
GGCTGCATCGTAGGAGACGTGGGCAAGCTCCGACTGGCCCATAAGTTGATGCACGGATGCAACTACCAAGGCGACTGGCATTACTCTGCTCTGAGCCCAGAGAATGGGTTGGGATTCAGAAGATGCGAAATCCAAAATGGCCTGATAGTCTCGTTCCATTAACCATTGGCGGAGCCATATGAAGGTGAAATCCGGGGCGTCGATTTCCCTGGGTATCTTTTCGAGTACGGCTCGAGCCCTCTCCAGATCGCCCTGCCAGAGCCAGTAATTTCGAGCCCTAAAAACGTACGCCCAAGACAGATCCGGAGCCAGGGAAATGGAGCGTTCGTAATAGCGATCCGCTTCCGCATATTTCCGCAGAACGCTGTATGTATCGGCGATACTACGGGCCAAGTCGTGATTCTGTGGACTCAGTTCGAACGACTTCCTCATGTGATTCACAGCGTCATAAAACTTTCCCTGACGCCGCTGGATCCATGCGGTGAGTTCCAGTATTCTGCTGTCGTTCGGGAGATACCTCCTGGCGATGCCCACGGCTTGCAGTGCCTCCTCGTACTCCCGGCGTCCCCAGTAATGGTAGTAACCGAGCGCAATATGGGCTTCCGGAAGCTGCGGTTGAATCCTGAGCGCCTGATCTGCAGTCGCCTTCGCTTTGGACAACCGCTCTTCAGTGCGATCATTTCCGAAGTGATACATGCCCGAGTGAGCCTTCGAAAGCGCGGCATAGCTTAAGGCGAATTTGGGATCGCTCTCGACCGCACGCTCGAATAACTCTATCCCCAGCCGCAAGTCTTCCTCCGTGAACTCGCTTCTTTCCATGTAGGACATGCCTCGCAGGTAGAACTGGTAGGCATTGAAGTTGTCGGTCGGCACGGTTTCAAGGGTTCGCCGCTCCGGCTCGAGCAGGGTGATGTCCAACGCTGCGGCAATTTGGGTGGCGATGTCCGCCTGAACAGCGAAAATTTCCTCGATGTTGCGTTCGTAGTTCTCCGCCCACAGGTGAAAATCGTTGGCGACGTTGATTAGCTGCGGCGTGATGCGGACCCTTTCGTGTTCTCCCCGTTGGTCCCAGCGTATGGTGCCTTCGAGGATGTAATCCACACCGAGCTCTTCACCGATTTCACGCAGGCCCTTATCCGTGTTCTTGTATTTCACCGCGCTCGTGCGAGAGATAACAGCAAGCCCCTTTATCACGGCCAGTCTCGATATGATCTCATCGGTAATACCATCGGCAAAATACTCATCTTCTGGCTGGCCCAGATTGACAAACGGCAAGACCGCGAGCTTGACCAAGCCGGCCACTCCGTCTGGGCTGACGCCCGACTTGAACGGTTTAAGAACCACAAGAAGGATGACGGCAAGAACAACCACCGATGCGGGGATTACGTACTTGAATAGATTCTTTTTGGGCTTCGCTGGAGGTGCTCTTCTTACTTTGCCAAGATCCGCCAACACCTCATCGACGTGCTGGTAGCGATCGGCGTTTTCTTTTTCCAGACACTTGTGTACAATCCGTTCCAGTTCCATGGGAACCCCGGTGCGAACTGCTGTGATCGGCTCTGCATCCTCGTGAACGATTTGATAGGTCGCGGCCTGCTCATGCTCGCCTCTGAATGGCAATTGCCCGGTGAGCATCTCATAAAGGACCACGCCCAGTGACCAGATGTCGGACCGGTGATCCACACCCTCACCCCTCGCCTGCTCGGGTGACATATACGCCGTGGTCCCTACCGTTGTCCCCGCTTTCGTCACCCCTGTGATCCCGGTTAGCTTGGCCAGGCCAAAATCGGTGATCTTCGCGTACCCTTTTTTCGTCACCATCACATTGGCGCTCTTGATGTCCCGGTGAACGATGCCTTTCTCGTGTGCCTCCTGAAGGCCTCGGGCGATACCAGTTGCGACGTTTAGCGCCTCTTCAAGCTTGAGAAGACCCGCTTCGATCTTCTCCTTCAGACTCTGACCGTCGATGTATGCCATCACGATAAACGTGTGTCCGTCGGCCTCATCGATCTCATGGACCGTGCAAATATTCGGATG
>JBHHZW010000529.1:0-2036 GCA_046758305.1 Bacteroidota bacterium
CAGCAAAGTTAACCGTCAAAGACTCTGCGGGAAACTCTGCAACAGACACAATAACCGTAACGGTGCTCCCAGAGGAAGCGCCTCCACCGCCAACCGAACCCTTCCCAATTTGGATTGTTGGCATAGCCATTGCAGCGATAGGAATAGCAACAGCAGCAATATTACTCCTGAGAAAACGCAAATAACCCGTAAGCCCTAAACCAGCGCGCGACAATGTAGTTTCCGAGCGCAGAAGAAGGATGCAAGAGCCAAGACCAAAAAACTAAATTGACTTCAACGTGTATATAAAAACGAAAGGGAAGGATTTTGAGAAGATCTCACTTAGTAACATCGACAAAGTATATTTTATTCATCACTTTTCTTCTCACATTTTCAGCGCCTACGTCGGGCACGAATAGATCTACAAACCTTCAAGAGGGAAATAATCTGACAAAAACCCCACTGCAACCCAAGCAGTCAAGCGAACTCGAAGACAACCGGATGATGATAAATTCCCCCTTTGAGAGGAGGGTTGACCCCACACCGGACGTTTTCGCTGATCAGGTGAACAATATTGGCCTAAAGTGGTCTCGCGTGACAATTGATCAGATGGAATGGGATCCTGTGGAGGCAACTGGAACATACTCCAAACAAAACATCGACCCCAGCTGGCAGCAAGCAATAACTGGTCTGGCCAACCGTGGTATAAAGATGATTTACTCTCTGGCCTTTTGGGACGAGCAAATCCAGTCTCAAGAATGCTATCACAGGTTTAAGCAAGAGGAGGAAATACAGCGTTACCTTGACTACGTCAAGTTCATAGTCCAAAACTTCAAGGATCGAATTCAATACTATGAGATGATCAATGAACCTCGCTTCAGTGAATGCGCCCCCTTCAACCAACAAAACATAGAGCCTGCTGATTACATAGAGTTGGTTAGACGCACAGTCGAAGTCATTCGGCAAGAGTCCCCAGAGGCGAAAATAGTAGTCGGAGCGACCGTCTTGTTTTATGAGCGCTACTACCTTTTTGAAATTTTAGAGTCTGACATAATGCCTCTCGTGGACGGGGTTTCCTGGCATCCCATGTTTGGAACCTCACCGGAGCACCAGAGTGAGTACTACTACAACTATTCATCTATAGTCCAAGAGATTAAGGATATGGCTGTCACCCACGACTTCGAGGGTGAATTCATAGCTGAGGAGTTGTCCTGGGGTGCACCTGGGTACAGCGACACTGCAGCTGCAAAGTACTTTGCTCGAGGTATCATGATGCACTTGGGCATGGACGTCTTCGCAGGAATGAATCTCAATGAAGGCGATGACCTAAAGATACCCAGGATGAAAGCGATTCGCAATCTGTCCACCATCATGGCTGGAGCCGAGCCTGTAAGCCTGCCAGTGGAGATACAGAGCGAGGCAACAAAGATGAGGAGTTATAGTTTTTCTTTGTCAAACGGCGATAACCTGATAGCGTTGTGGACGGACGGTGTGGCAGTGGACGAGGATCCTGGCGTGAAGGCGAATCTAACCTTCCAAGGCTTTACCGCCCAAGACGTTACGGGCTTCGACGTCCTGGTAGGATTTCAACAGCCCATAATTGCGAGCAACGAGAACGGAAACCTGGTCATTAGTAACCTACTCGTTAGGGATTATCCCCTTATTCTTAGACTGTCGCCAGTTGCTAAACCAGCCGTATTCACCGACTTGACAGTCAGTCCGACTGAGGCTCAACTGGGGCAACCTGTCGAGATCAGCGTCAAGGTGACCAACGTGGGAGGGATGGAAAGCAGCTACACAGTGATCCTCACAATAAACGGCATAGTAGAAGATAGCGAGACCATCACACTTGTGGGAGGAGAATCCACAACAGTAACGTTTAAACCAGTTAAGGAGGATGCGGGAATGTATGACATAGATGTATCTGGACTAAAGGGCGCATTCTCGGTTAAGGAAATACCGCCTCCTCCACCGCCAACTGAACCCTTCCCAATGTGGATTGTTGGCATAGCCATTGCTGCGATAGGAATAGCCTTAGCAGCACTATTAGTCGTGAG
>JBHHZW010000530.1:0-2031 GCA_046758305.1 Bacteroidota bacterium
ACCCTGGGAGTTATGAACAGAGTCGAGCGCCTTTCGGATAGGGCCGAAGGCTTTATATTGGAAAGTGCCCCGGGGTACAGAAATTTAGTTACCCTCCGCGAGATAATAGCGAATGCAATAGGTGTTGGCAAGGAATCTGTAGGGGTTGAGAGAGAGTATAATTCGCTTATCCAAAGACTGGGGAACGAATTTAACATACTACTTTTTATCCCAAAAGAAGAACTGCTGGAAAAACATCGACTACTTGAGGCCGGACGATGAAATAAAATTTGTCATTGCTGATCGGGAGGACTATGAGTGGGCGAAGGATGTGATGAACGCGTATGAGATGGGGAAGAATTGCCCGGTGCTGATGTCGGTTGTTTTCGGCATGCTCGAACCGATCCAGCTTGCGGAATGGATCCTCGAAGATAAGCTGAACGTTCGATTCCAGCTCCAAATGCACAAATACATCTGGAACCCGGAAATGCATGGGGTGTGAGGCCGCAAAGAGGCCCTTTAGCGGGACAGAAGGCTCTATGGAACGCGACGTTGCCGTCGTCTTAGTGAGTGGAGGTATGGACAGCTGCGTTATTGCAGCCATCGCCAATGAGCAGTATGACCTGGCGTTCCTCCACCTGAACTATGGCCAGAGGACAGAGAAACGTGAACTCAGAGCGTTTCACGAGGTAGGAGATTTTTACGGTGTGAAGCAACGGCTCGTCGTAAACGTGGAGCACTTGAGACAGATCGGGGGCTCGAGCTTGACGGACAGCTCCGTCCCTGTCTCACGGGCTGACCTTCATCGTGCGAACATTCCCACCTCGTACGTCCCCTTTCGAAATGCACACATCCTTTCGATCGCTGTCAGCTGGGGAGAGGTGCTTGGAGCGAGGAAAATATTCTTCGGCGCCGTGGAGGAAGATTCTTCCGGCTATCCCGACTGCCGCAAAGAGTACTATGAGGCGTTCAATCATGTGATCCGACTTGGCACGAAGCCCACCGCAGACCTTCAGGTCGAGACCCCGATCATTGGTCTAAAGAAATTTGAAATCGTGAAACGGGGGTTGCTGCTCGGGGCTCCGTTTCAACTGACGTGGTCCTGCTACCAAAGCGAGGACGTGGCTTGCGGCGTGTGTGATAGCTGCGCCCTGAGACTCCGCGGTTTTCAGATGGCGGCGGTGGATGATCCGATTCCGTACAGGGAAAAACCTGTCTACATCTAACTAGCATTTACATGGATGCCTTACTATCCAGTTCAGATCAAACAGTCGAGCGCGACGGAACTTTTCATTCGGTGGAATGACGGACTGGAGTCGACGATTCCGCTCAAGTTGCTCCGGGACGAGTGCCCGTGCGCAGGCTGCAAGGGCGAGACGCTTCTTCTGCATGAGCACAAGCCCATCCTTCCCATCCTCGACCACGAGGGGAAATATGCGATCAAGGGTATGGATCAAGTTGGAAACTACGCCGTGCAGGTAACCTGGGGCGACGGACATAACACCGGAATCTATACGTGGGAATACCTTCGCACGCTCGCGACGCCCCGTGGTACGTCAGCGAGTTGAGTTGTCAGCTGCAATCGACGATCTTGGTCACATCTGAGAGGTTTGCGCAGCCCGAGTCTGTCGCGACTCGGGTCGTTCAATTGATTCGAACAAGACGGTTGACGACCATCATCAGCGGTGATTGAACAAAACCGGACAAGAGTACTGAAAGGGGTTCATTCTTAAAGAACCTTGGGGCTTTATGCGAGTTTCGGAAGAAGTGGTGGCTGGGTCCAATCATTTTTGTCCTGATCGTGCCTGGTCTCATGATCGTCATGGCTGAAGGTTGCGCTCTCGCTCCCTTTATCTATACTCTTTTCTGACCGCCTCCTAAGCTCGCTTCCATTGTAGTTCCAGCCCTCCAACTCGCCTGTCGATTTCCTCTTATCCGAGCACCCAATTTCCTGAATGTTTTAGGGTTGTCTCCTCGACCCATCGCAGGATGGGGTTATACGTTGTTAGTAAGCACAATGTGTCACATATCACGGAACATGTAGGGATCAAC
>JBHHZW010000531.1:0-2019 GCA_046758305.1 Bacteroidota bacterium
TCCTGACGGCCCGACCATTCGTCTGATGCAAGAGTATGCAAAGAAATATCGGATGGTCATGATTGTTCCCATCATAGAAGAAGAAATGACCGGAGTGTACTATAACGGTGCTGCCGTGCTCGATGCAGACGGCAAGTATCTCGGAAAATATCGGAAGCACCACATCCCTCACGTTGACCCGGGGTTTTGGGAGAAGTTCTATTTTAAACCAGGAAATCTCGGCTATCCGGTGTTCAGGACCCGTTATGCCGACGTAGGCGTATACATTTGCTACGACAGACATTTCCCAGAGGGTGCGCGCATCCTTGGCCTGCATGGTGCCGAGATCGTGTTCAACCCTTCCGCAACGGTTGCTGGTCTTTCTGAACATCTCTGGGAGCTCGAGCAACCCGCACATGCAGTTGCCAATGGATATTTCGTCGGTGCGATCAACCGCGTTGGAACCGAAGCGCCCTGGAATATCGGCGAATTCTACGGCAAGAGCTATTTCTGCAATCCTCGCGGCAAGATCGTCGCACAGGCGAGTAGGGACAACTCTGAGCTCCTCGTCGCTGACCTGGATCTGGACATGATCCAGGAAGTTCGCTCCGTGTGGCAATTCTTCAGAGACCGGCGCCCTGAATCGTATAAAGAAATCATGGAAGCGTACGGGTAGCTCGCCGCCAGCGTTCAAAGAAACGCACACTCCTATGAAATCGCAAGAGATAACAGAAATTACCGCAAGACACACTTACGGGACCTGGCGCTTCCAACAAGGATGGAAGCCTCTCCATATTATCGATGCCGAGGGATGCTACTTTACAGATGCCAGCGGCAAGAAGTATCTGGATCTCTCCGCACAGCTGATGTGTGTGACGCTCGGTCATAAGAATCAAGCCGTCATCGCAGCAATCGAGCAGCAGGCCCGGAAGCTTCCATACATAAGTCCTGCGTATGCGACGGATGTCCGGGCAACGTTGAGCACGCTCCTGATCGAGGTTCTCCCGAAAGGTCTCGAGAAGTTCTTCTTCACCACCTCCGGCACTGAGGCCAATGAAGCCGCGTTCAAGATTGCGCGAATGGTGACTGGCAAGACAAAAATCATTGCCCGATACCGTTCCTATCACGGTTCAACGATGGGTTCGATTGCGGCTACAGGTGATCCCCGCCGATGGGCCATGGAGCCAGCAGGAAAGATCCCCGGAGTCATCTTCGCTCCTGAGGTAAACTGCTACGACTGTCCTCTCAATCATCATTACCCAGAGTGTGAGATTGCCTGCGTGGAGTACATCGAGCACATGATCGAAAACGAGGGCGACGTTGCTGCAGTCATTGTAGAGCCAGTCGTCGGGACAAACGGAGTGCTGGTTCCGCCCAAAGAATACATGCCGCGTCTCCGCGAGATATGCAGTGCCAACAATGTTCTCCTCATCGTAGACGAGGTCATGAGCGGATGGGGACGCACAGGCAAGTGGTTTGCTGTCGACCATTGGGGTATAAAGCCAGATATACTCACCACAGCCAAAGGAATCACGACAGCCTACGTGCCGCTTGGCCTTTGCGCTACTACTTCGACCATCGCTCGGTACTTTGATGACCACTACTTCTCTCACGGACATACGTACGAAGCACATCCGCTGACGCTTGCGCCTGCCATTGCCGCGATCAGTGAACTCAAGCGCATGAATCTCATCGAACGATCTCGCGAGATGGGCGAACGTATGGGTCAACAGTTAAACGAACTCAAAATCAAACACCCATCCATAGGTGACGTACGTGGCTTGGGGTTGTTTTGGGCGATCGATCTGGTGAAGAACCAAAAAACGAGAAAGCCATGGAATACCTACGAGGACAAAGTGAAAGGAAAACCATTGCTTGTTGACAGAATTGCGGCAGAGATGATGAAGAAGGGTGTATATGTTCAGGCATGGCTTAGCCATTTTGTAATTGCTCCCCCGTTGATCATTTCTAAAGAAGAGGTGGACGCAGGAGTACGCGCGTTCGACGAGGCCCTCTCGATTGCAGATAGAGAATGTGTAG
>JBHHZW010000532.1:0-2015 GCA_046758305.1 Bacteroidota bacterium
AATTCCGTGTCATCAGAGTGCACGTCGCTGGTTACTGGAAGTGGGCAAATAAGCCGGTGAGGTCTTCCAACCCTTCGAGGCGGCCATTGCCCCCGTGTATCTCGAGAACAAGATCCCGATTCACATGAAAGAGACCATTCTTACAAGCGTTGTCCAAGACTTTTTTGATCCGCGCGGGACCGTATTCATTTGTGACCACGAAATAGTACGGCAATGCAGCCTGCGTTTTATAGAAATCGCATTCATCAAGCCAATCTTTTAGTCGGTCATGTCGTATGCTCCATTTCGAGGAAATTATCGCGAATTCGCGGCCACTCCGCTTCACAGCAATGTCTACCCTCTGCCTCGGGGGCCTGGAAACCTTAAGGAAGATTTGCTTTCCAACCACTGCTTCTGGAATAAACTCGAACATTGGGTTACTGGTGAGTCTCAGATAGTAGATCAGCGACGCGGAAAATCCAGTGCCGAGAGGATTCTGTCGTTGTTGGCTTCGAAGCAGAGGATGCCGTAAGAGCTGATCTACTTGCCGTCCAACTCGGGAAGGTTGGCACCCAAAGGCTTCAGCCAGCGCTCGCTCCACTTGCTTTGCCTTTTGCTTCCACAAAGGCTTTCGCAAGTCGTTCGAGTCAATGATATGCGGTACCTGATGTTCATACCAGAGAAGCAGCGAATAGATTCCTTTCCAGAAATCTCGCGGTTCTCCAATCCAGCGCGCAAGGATCGACTCGGCAATTTGATAGATTTCCGCGAACGATGCCAAGAAGTCACCTAGGCTTTATGAAGCGCGATGACATGTTCTTCGTGCATGCGCGCTTCTATGCCTTGCCCATCCGACGCACGGCTCATCGGCATGAGCCGTCTGTCCCGATCGATCTGACGTGCTTTCATGCCAGCTAGCCTAAACCCCGCGGTGATGCCTAGCTCGCTAAGTGCCGATGCCGTATTCACCTCGATCCCCCGAATGGTCGAGGTTCCTACTACAATGATGCATGCTCGTCCACGTTTTAGCACCCGATACATCTCCGAAATGGTGGCAGCCATATCTACAAAATACTTTTTGAGGACTCGCCCCTTGTGTGGGTCCTTTGCGCAAACAGCATCAATTGCCTCTCTTGCTGTTGGCGACGAAACATCTGGAACGTCGGCATCGACCTCAGCTCCTATGTATGTTCTCCGGAGGGAGGCCAAGTCAGAGGGACGATACCCGAGCCAAATCAGCGAGAACTTATGGGCCCTGACATAGTCAATCGCATTTGCGTACGGGGGAGAGGTGACGATCAGATGAACGGATTCATTAGCAAGTGGAAGCCGGGGCGAGTCCGACCTGGCTACTGAGACTGATCCCGGAAATAATTCGATTTCCTCAATTGCGTGAAGGGCCTTGACCACCCTCTCGCTGAACACCTCAATTGCCCCCTTCGGCTCCTTATCAAAGACTCTGTGAGGGCGTGAATGCGCCAAATCTCTTGCGAGGGAGACTCCCCCGCTCTTTGTGATAATGATTGAGGAGAATACAACTTCCAAAAAGTTTCTAAGGCCATGATCCTTATACCTCCGAACCGCATGTGATAAGCTTGCCAATTCGTACATCGTTTCCGGCTGAAACCAATAGCGGAAAAATTCGAGTGCCTCCGGCGGATACAATGCTTTGAGTAGTCTCTTTGCAATTCGAGGCGACGCAGCAATTTTTTCAGCCTGCCTGATGACTTTTCTGCTTGCTCCCCAGACGGCAGACGCGTCGAGTGGTTGTGTCTTCATTCTGGCAATTTTGACCGCGAGTGGGTCAAGATCAAAGCCAATTCCCACTCTTCCTCGGGCGCTAGCTTCGACGAGGGTTGTGCCCGACCCCGACATTGGATCGAGCACAATCTCGTTCGGCGACGTGAGAGTTTCAATAAACACTCCCGGAATTTGAGGGGGGAACTTGGCCGCGAATGCGTGGAGATTGTGACTTGCGCGGTTCGCTTTTGCTCCCTTGAAACTGAGATCCTCTTGAATCAGCGTCCGCAACACAT
>JBHHZW010000533.1:0-2013 GCA_046758305.1 Bacteroidota bacterium
TCATGGTAAGTGCAGACCGCAGTTCTGCCCAAGTGAGGATCTATTATCCGGACAGGACGTGGCTCGGCGTATCGGTTCAGGACGTCACAGAGCAATTGGCGAAGGACAAGGATCTTGGTGTCGAAGAAGGTGCACTTGTCAACGACGTCTTCGACGATAGTCCTGCCGAGAAAGCCGGCATTCGGGAGGGAGATGTCATCGTGAAGTTCGACGGCAGGGACATCGACGATGCCGATGACCTCGTGCGTGCGGTGCGCAAATCAAAACCGGGCAAATCGGTACAAGTTGTGGTCATTCGAGATAGCGATGAAGTTAAGCTCCGGGCAACGTTAAAGAAGAGGTTCGGGCGGCGTCATGCGTTCCAATTCCGGCCTAGGATGCTGCGAATTCCCACCATTATCACCGGTAGTCAGCTCGCTGGCATGGGGCTTCAGGAACTAAACAAACAACTAGGTGAGTACTTCGGTACGCCCGATGGCCGCGGAGTCCTCGTGACAGAGGTCGAGGAAGAGAGTCCTGCTGCGGAAGCAGGTTTCAAAGCGGGCGATGTTATCGTCAAAGTTGAGGAAGAACGGGTGAAGGCCGTGGAAGACATTTGGGATGGACTTGAGGATGTTGAGGAAGATGAAAAGGCGAAGTTCGAAGTCATTCGGAAAGGTCGACGTTTGAGCTTAGAGCTGGAACTGGACGAACCGGAAGACTTTTCCTTCAAGCGGTTTGACTTCTGGTATCCTGAACCCAGCGGGATGATCATCATGCCGGAGCCTCCAAAGGACGAACTGGAGCAATTCCAAGAACGGATGGAGCGATTCCAAGAAGAAATAGGTCAACTCCAGGAGCATTTGCAGGACATGATGAAGAAATTCCGGGAGAAGTTTCAGAACAAAATTCGGAAATTGCAGCGTGAGGTGCAGACGCTGATAGAGGCTTAGCAGAAACCGTCCACTATAGCGACCATCGCAAGAAGTCCCTCTACAGATCCTACGCTGTGCGTGTGGCATCATGAGGGTAGCTGAAGCGGAGCACGGCGTATTTACTTTCCTTCCCGGATTTTCTACATTCTAGCGCACCCCAGTTTCGTGCTATGTCAGCGTAGTAGCGAGTCCCCTGACTCGCGCTCATAGCCAACACCGATCCCGCCACAAGGATTGGCGTCTATAGAAAAGAATGTCAAGAGAAAACAGTACCCCTGTCGGGAGCCGGAGCTCTCGTTGATCTGACATGGTCTCGCTGGTCGAACGAGTTTCTGTTCCACAAGCCTGACGACGTGCTTGATGCTCTGAGGTCTTCCTTTGCTGGCGTTTTCTATGCGTCTATGTGAGCTCTCAACGGGCTATGGCCTGCCTGCCGCAGGCACGCAGGCAGGCAAATTCGCGTATAAACCAGGAGTGGGCTAACCGGGCAGATGGCGTATACCCGCACAGAGCGGAGGGTTCGCACGCCAAAACAGTGAGCTCTCACTCCTTTTAGCCAGACTCAGCATGCTCCAGGCACAACAGGCTGGGATCGTCTCCCGTGTTCGATCAGTGCCGATGATATGAATGATCAGGCGACGTGGTTCTCGATCATCGATCCGTGTGGTCTGTAGTGCGTGCCCGTTTTCAGGATGCCGTAGGTGACACGGGCGATATAGCGAGCGACGGCATGTCGTGCGTTATAGTCGGCTACCCCCCGTGCCCGCAAGGCGTCGTAGTAGTCCCGCATCGGGTTGTTGGCGGAACTGATGGCTGCCATGGCAGCCATCTTGTAGACCCGCTTGAGGGTATGATTGTACCGTGCCTTGCGTTTTCCGTAGTCGCGTCCGCCGCTTTGTTTGCGGAAGTGAACCAGTCCACAATAGACCAGGTAATGGCTTGACCGAGGAAAGCGACGCGCATCAACCACAATGGCGAGGATGGTCAACGATCCGATCACCCCGATGCCGATGACCTCCTGAAGCAACCGTGCCAGGTGATGCTGGACCGAGAGCTCTTCGAATCGCTGTTCATATTGCTTCTTGGCCGCTTCATAACA
>JBHHZW010000534.1:0-2012 GCA_046758305.1 Bacteroidota bacterium
TCTCCCGTGATCAAGACTGTGATGTCGGTCGGGGCCACTTGCTGGATCACATCGACGATTTCTTGGATCTCGACCGACTGTCCGATCATTCCATGTTTCTGCTGAAATTCCGATCTATCCACTATGCCCTCTGCCAGGGGCACCACGGGTCTACGTTCCCGATTACCGTGACACCACAAAAGAATCAATCTTGTACTTCACCTGCAAGTCTTGGCTGAACTTTCTCGCCTCTTCCAGCGTTCCAAACGATCCAACCCAGACAGCATGGAGACTCTGTCCATTCCGGACCTTGTTCCGAATCTCGACTTCGTAGCCCTCCCGACCGAAGAAATTCTTCACGGTACTGGCGTTCTCCATCACCCGGAACGCACCCACCTGGACTGAATAGGAAGATCCAGTGGAGACTGCCTTCGGCTGAACTGTCGGCTGCGGTGACGGCGCAGTAGCCACAGGGGTTTTCTTCTTTCCCGTAACATATTCCGACTGTGGGTACTTCTTCTTAAGCCCCGCAAGCTTCTCTTCCGCTGTTCTGTAGAGTCCCAAGGAGTAGTAGAATTGGTACACCTTGTAGAGCGCATCATCTGCCCATTCACTGTCGGGAAAATTATCCACCACGCTCTGGAAGATCTTGGCAGCTTCCGCACCATCCGTGGTCAGCATCCCCTGCAAGAAGATGACACCCGGGTGACGCTGATGCCGTGAGATGAGGTTCGGCAGTTCCGCCTTCACCCGGTCTGCTTGACCCTGCTGAATCATGTCCAGATAGCGCTCGATGTCCGGTTGCTCTTGACCTCTACCAGAGGAGAGAATCTGGACGAACAGAAGAAGAGTGAATCCCACATACCTTGCTATCATATTGACCTCATGGGCTCGTGAATGTCTGTGTCTGGCAGTCCGCCAGGCCATTTCCGAAAGCTCCAAAGTCCGAAAGGGATCCCTTCGGGAGACTCCTTTGGAGCGGCATTTGGAGGATCAGGGCGGGACCGTCGGATCACGGGAACTAGACATCGACCATGCCGTTGTCCCGCACTACGTAACCAAAAAGTGTTGCTGAATTTGCTCCCTTAATTTTTACCTGCACGTAGTCGCCAGGTTTGTAACCAGTTTCTGGAAAAATGACGACTTTGTTGGTGTCCGTTCGACCCATAAATTCATGGATGGATTTCTTGCTCGGTCCTTCAACAAGAACCTCGACGACCTGACCCACCATCGCTTGATTGTTCTGACTCGAAATGCGCTGCTGGAGCTCAATTATATCGTTCAGGCGAGTCACCTTGACTTCATCAGGCACATCGTCACCCCACGCGTAGGCCCTTGTTTGTTCGCGGGGCGAATACTTAAACATAAAGGCTCCATCGTACCGGACCTCTTCGACGAGACTCATTGTCTGAAAATGATCCTCCTCTGTCTCCGTGCAGAAACCAGCGATGATGTCCGTCGAAAGGCTCACTCCCGGAATCGACCTTCTGATTTTGTCCACCAGGTTCAGGTAGTGCTCCCGCGTGTACGTTCGATTCATCAGTTCAAGAATTCGGTTCGAACCTGACTGCACAGGTAGGTGGACATAGTTGCAGATATTCCGAAGACTGGCAATGGTCTCGATCAGTTTGAAGGACATATCATGCGGATGAGATGTTGTAAACCGTATTCGGATGCTCTTCCCAACCTTCGCTGCCTCAGCGAGGAGATCAGCAAAGTCGTGACCGTTATCGCGGTAGGAGTTCACGTTCTGCCCAAGCAGCGTCACTTCCTTAAACCCACGCTCGGCAAGGTGAGCCACCTCGCACACGACGCTTCCGAGCGAACGACTTCGCTCTCGTCCGCGCGTGTACGGTACCACGCAGAAGGTGCAGAACTTATCACAGCCACGCATCACGGAGATCCAAGCACTGATGCCCTCCATACGCAACGGCACGATGTCATCATAGCTCTCGACCCGGGAGAGCCGCACAGCGATGCCTTTCTGCCCTGCTGCCGCGTTTTCGGCGAGCTGCGGGCGCTTTCGGTATTCA
>JBHHZW010000535.1:0-2009 GCA_046758305.1 Bacteroidota bacterium
AGTTCGAGGCTGGCCGGAGGCGTGTAGGCGGCGGAATTGTGCGAGTTGAGTGACGAAATCTTGATCATTCCATGCCTCCAGGTGAGTACGAGAAAGGTAAAGAGCAGGGTGGTCGGGAGATACATCCAGAGCAGAAATCGGATGAACGTATTACGTTGGAAAGGGGCCTGCGTCAGAAAAGTGGGGTGGATCAGGCGACGCGGTCTTCCCAGTAGTCCTCCAGGCGTCCCGAGACCATGGCGCATCGAAGCGAAAGGATGGCGTTGGCTCCCCGGACGGACCACTCCATGCCGGATTGTTTGAGTCGTTGACCGACAACCGACTTACAACCTGCCTCGACGACTCCGGAACCAACGAAGAATCCTCGCGCCCGGAAATCAGCGTACCGCATTCGCTCTTTGTTTTTGTGGAGGTAATTCATTTCCGTTTCTGCGTTTTTGCATCGCTCGAGATCATCCGGAAGGAGAAGTCGAGCTTCCTGGATGATGTTTTCGATGGCCCCAGCGTCCATATCATACCACCAGCGGATGCGGTGATGGGTCACTTCGTTTTCCATAGAGCCGAATAGGATTTTGCACAGGCTGGCGACGTGTTCTCGTGCGTGATAAAGGTCGATGATTTGAGTCGCCCCCGGGAAGTGCATCTCGGCGATGGTTCGAATCCATTCGGCTCCGTCGCCGAGGATTACCACGTGTTGCGCGTGATACAGACCACGCCGGACGGCCTCAGCGTAGATGCGGTATCCAAAGTCTTCAGCAGTCTCGATCTGTCCAACAAACGTAGTTGACTCGGGATCGCGGACGGGGAATCCGTCGGAGTCCGTCGTGGTTTGAGTAAAGACACTGCCCAGTTTGGCTTCCCGCGTTTTCGCCGATCCGTCCGCCTGTTTTCCTTTTCGTCCTTCGACCTCGGTTCGGGTCATCGGGACACCCGTTCCGTCGTACGAGATGTAGAGAACAGGAATCGTCTTCTTGAGAGAGATCGGGCGATTCTCGTCCAAGAGGATTTGTCGTTCTTTCTGGGACCACGCCTCAATGTCTGCACCGATGCGTTCGGCTACCCGTTCG
Organism: Bacteroidota bacterium; assembly: GCA_046758305.1. Classification (GTDB taxonomy): domain Bacteria; phylum Bacteroidota; class Ignavibacteria; order UBA10030; family JAZGDE01; genus JAZGDE01. The sequence continues at coordinate 1,068 of JBHHZW010000535.1, forward strand.
ACGTCCTTGGGACTGACGTCAATACCGGCGTAGATTCTCAAGTCCTGCGAGCCTTCCTTGAAGGGAGACTGGCTTCCGGCGCGGGCCATCATCCGGCGCAACCCCGGTGAACGTGTCGTATTCACGATGTCCAACAATTCATCGCCCGGATAGCGAGTGGTGTGGCAAGTGGGGCATTGAAACATGGAGCGGGCGTAGTCCACCGGGCCGAGGATCGTCAGCAGTCCTTTGGATTTGACCCCTTGGCTTTCCATGCGGGTTCCGCATTGACACACAATCGGTTCTTGGCTTCGCCCGGAGCCGATGCTCTTCAACAAATCGGAGAGGATGTGAGCTCCCGCGGCCAGGACAGCGGATCGAAGGGCCGTTTCACAGGCTTCCAGATCGATCTTCCCTTCACCAGAGATCCGGTCCAAGAGTCGGACTACTTCGGCGTCTTGTTCGATAGCGACTTGCGCCGTTTTTTTTCCGAGCTGTCTTGAGGGTGCCGTTCCAGGTCGCCCAGTTTCTCCGTCAGTCTCTCGAATTCTTTGCAGAGGGCGACAAAACGCTTGTACTGGGCCAGCTCTTGAAGCGCCTGTTGGAGTTCCCGTTCGGAGCGCAATCGGCGGCTGACGGTTTTCCCTTCCTCGCAACGGGAGAAGACATAGTAAGGCCCCCGCCGGGCGGGTTCTTTCTTCCCTTTTTGAGGAACGTTCAAGAATTGCCTGTTGATTGTGCCTCGTCTCATGGTTCGGATGGATCTCATTTCGGCCAAAATCGAATCGCGTCGGGCTTCCAGGTCTCGAATCGAGTCCATGGCTCCTCCTCCCCTCTATTGTAGATATATATCTACAATAACACAGGTCAAAAAAAAGAGCAAACACTAAAACCCACTTTCATGACGCAGGCCCTGCGAGGGACGCGTCGTTCCGCCGTCCGATTGTTTCGGATATACTTCGG
>JBHHZW010000536.1:0-2007 GCA_046758305.1 Bacteroidota bacterium
TTCGATGATTGCTTCGGTCCAGCGGAGCAGGTTCCATTGCTTTAATTGCACGTTAGCAGTGAGAACGTATGTTCCCGGGTCAATGGATGCGCTAATGAGAAGGCCGAAATCAACCTGTTGCTCGGTTCGCGAAGGGATAGTGACCGAAGCAGTTGTGGGTATTGCATCAAACCCGGAGGGGAGGTTAAGCGTAACCGTGAACATACGAGAGGCGTTGGAATGATTGAATGCCTTTAAGTTGATTTGAACGGTCTGGCCGGGCTTAGCTTTCCGGCCGTAGGGGCTGAAGCGAATCCATCGTTCATCGATGCCGTAGTTTGGCTCATCCCAGGGGAAGAGTTCAGCAAGAAGTTCCTTGCGCGTGGTCAAAGTTTCTGACATGTGGTCAAGTTGTCTGGCGCCGAAGCTGAAGGGCTCAACCACGTGCTGGTTGATGAGTAATGCTCCGGGTGGGATTTTTCTCAGAAGGTTGAGGCAATAAAAGTAACCCATAGACTCGTGCAGGAAGTTGCGATTGAGCAGGCAATAGTCGTCGATTCCTGAAGGGGTAAAGGAGTCGCCGATGAAGAAGATTTTTTCGGCATTATCTTTCTCGACCAGCAATGCGTCGTGGTAAATTGTCTGACCGGGGAAGTAGTGGAATGTGAATGTGAATTCCTTCCATCGCATCTTGTGGGCCTCGGGCATGATGTTGATATTCGGGATAGGATTGGGCGTCAAGCAGGGCAGGCGATATCTCTCGGGGTGTTTGAGGATATCGACTGAGGGGCCGGTTGCATAGACGGGGCAGTCGAACTCGGCGAGGCAGGCGGAGACATTGTTGGTGTGATCATCGTGATAGTGTGTGATGAATAGACCTTTGAGACCGGTTAATTTGCCGGCCTCTCTTAGTTCGATAACTTTATCGAGTATCCGGCGGCTGCCACAATCGATAAGGAATCCCCGGTGGTCCTTGGAGATAATCAGACGTGAGTTGCCGATTGGTATGATCCACTCGGGTGGCTTGTCTTTAATCACTTCGGCCCATGGCATCCAGCTGACCTTGGGATTGGGGCCGAGGACGCGCCGTGCGAGGACGTCATAGCTGTTCTTGAAATACCATCGGCCCGCGCTAATGGACAGGTAGTTTTCGTAGACTCTCTGGAGTCGTTGTATTAAAAGATTGATCGCTTCGATGGGTTTGCGTATAACCGGTCCACGGACCGGGACGAGGATATCGGGTCTTTGGGCGGCGACTTTTTGCAGGCTGTTGATCAGCTCACCCATACGGCCTGCCCAGCCGTGGTAGCCACCGATCTTTGCTTCTGCAATGGCGTCCTGGAGGGAGTAAAGGTCGAATAGTTTTCCGTTGCCGTAGATAATATCGCCGACGAAGGCATATTTAAGGCCGTCGATCTCGATGAAGTATGAGAGAGCCTGGCGAGTATAACCGGGTGTATCGATAACCTCGATAGGTATTCCTTTCCAGGAGAAGTTTTCGCCGACCTTAACGGTTCGGCCGATCTTCAAAGATTTAGTCAGGATCTTAGTTCCCTGTTGGGCGTAGTCGTGAAACCGGCGGGCTGTAAAGTCATTCCAGAATCGCTCGACATTGCTGAACTTTTCCACATCTGAGTCGGGTACGACAGCGGTTGCCCCGTTTTCAACGAGTTGTCGCCCGGCCCAGACGACATCACGTCGGCTGTGAGTAAACAGAACCATTTCAGCCTTTTTGAATTTGCCTTCTGGATATCCGTAGATGACTAAGTGGGCGTTGTTTTTTTCTATGCTCACACAGTTAACCGGTCCGGAAATCAATGACACGTGATCGCTCAGTTGGATGACCTCTGCGCAAAAGGATTCGCTGGCTAAAGACAAAATAAGCAAAACGGCAATGACTGTCGAAATTAAGTTTCGCATTAACTACTCCGCAGTTATCATGAGATTCGTCCTACAAGTTAGGTTGATATTCCCAATATGACCCTGGCTTATCTACGCTGCTGGGTCTCATTTACGATAGAATACCAA
>JBHHZW010000537.1:0-2005 GCA_046758305.1 Bacteroidota bacterium
TTTCACGCTCTTGCCGAGGAACGAAAGTGTGGGCTCACGAAGAACGGAGGATACTATTTTCAGCTAGAAACTCGGTCTGGTGACTTCCCCGTTGAAGTTCAAAAGAATTCGGATCAGATCGAAGTGAGATTTGGTTTGCAGGTCCCGACCTTCAGGCGGGCATCACAGTACAAACTGGACCTCATGAGGATCCTCAATATTCAGTCGGATGAGTTTGACCATCATCTCAGCATCGTGCAGACTGACTATCTTTTCGTCCCCATTCGACGCTTGCACACCATCTTCTCAATGAAACCAAACTTTCCGGCCATCGCGAATTTCATGAAAACACGAAACTTGGGGGGTATCTGCGTCTTTACCACTGAGACAATCGACCGTACCTCCAGCGTCCACTCACGGTTTTTTGCACCAGCAGCCGGGATCGATGAAGATCCAGTGACCGGATCCTCCAATGGTCCCCTCGGAGTTTATCTCCTTGAGTTCGGAGTCATCGATCCAAAAGATGGAGCCTGTCGGATCATCGCCGAACAGGGTGACGTAATCCGTCGGAAAGGTCGCGTTGTGGTCGATCTCGAGGTGAAGGAAGAGAGCGTATCTGCGGTGAAAATTGGTGGACAGGCGGTAACCGTACTTCAAGGCGAATTGGTGGTGTAGAGTGATTACCCGCGTGAGCCACCTGCTGGGATTCGGAGCTGTCATTCTGGTGTGTAGCTGCGATCGCGATGTTTTTCCCCCTGACACCACAGAATCAGCATGGTCTGCCAGGTTGCCCATGCCGACTCCACGACAGGAGATCGCGGTTGCAATCCATAACAGGAACATTTATGTCTTCGGTGGCCTCGGCAGCAACGGGAGCACGTTGGCGACAGCGGAACGCTATGATCCTGCAGCCGACACGTGGGAGACGATCCCATCACTTCCAGTTCCGCTCAACCATGCAGCGGCAGCAACCGCCGGAGGAAAGATTTACGTCGTCGGAGGTTCTCAGACGTTCCCGCTTGAGCCGGAAAGTTTCGTGTTCGAGTACGATCCCAAGGTTGGGTTCTGGACGTCACGATCTCAAATGCCGTTCGTCCGGGCAGCGATGGCAGCCGTGACTATGGATGAAAAATTGTACGTGGTCGGAGGAATTGGTCAATTACCTGCGTCAGTCCTGGAGTATTCACGCTCTCTTGATCGGTGGGAGGTGAAGAGTGCTGACATGCCAATGCTGCGCGAACATCACGCCGCGGCGGTCTCGAATGGAATGATTTATGTGTTCAGCGGTCGATGGGAAGGTCAAAATGTTGCAGCCGTCGAGGCGTATGACCCCTTCAACGACCTCTGGCTTTCAAAAGCCTCGATCCCCACGGAGCGTAGCGGTCTCGCAGCGTGTGCCGTGAACGACACGATCTATGTCCTGGGCGGGGAGCTGCCCGAGGTCTTTGCAACCAATGAAAAATATCTTGTCGCATCCGATGTATGGGAACGGTCTGAGTCGATGCCGACTGTGCGTCATGGGCTCGGCGCGGTGCAGGTCAGCAGAAGGATCTATGCGATTGGGGGCGGTCTCGTCGCCGGTTTACGACCGACTGGAGTTGTGGAAGTTTTTACCCCGTAGTTCTGGGAGGGAGGCGAGAGGATGAATCTTCGAAAACTCCTTCTCGTCCCACTGGCATTGTTCAACTCTGCATTGGTCTCCGTGAGCGGCAGAGTCTACCACATTGGCCGTTCGGATATACCCGGACTTTCTCCAACAAATTACAACGAAGAATACACCCTTGTTCCGTGATCAGCCACTGGGGTGAAGAGGAGATCTGGGAGATGCCCAGCTTGATTCTTTGAAGAAGTTCTTATGACCGCACAGAATATCATTTTTCTGGTCGTCTTGCTTGGTGCTTTTGTCGGCTTCGGTTTGAATGCCAGAAGGCTCTGGCGTTATTTGCTAATCGGTCAGCCTGATAAACGATTCGATCATCCCGGACAGCGTCTGAAGAACGTCTTGGCGATCGCGTTTGGGCACACG
>JBHHZW010000538.1:0-2000 GCA_046758305.1 Bacteroidota bacterium
CGCCAAATGATCCGATACAGATAGGCTCGGCCGTTCCGCGATTTGCCTCGCGTCCAAGACCGAAACCGCTGCTGGCGCCTCAAGCAGTCTCTCTGGACGACGTGATGCCGTGACAGAAATTGGATTGAACTGGATTCCTGTTGTTGAGAGGGCTACGTTCAGTGTCTTTACTTCTCCGTCGGAGAGCTCGACATCGGCAATGACCTCCTTGGTATAGCCAACGTAAGAAACGGTCACCGTATAGGTCCCGGCCGACAAGCCCCTAACCTCAAACGCGCCTCCGAAGCCAGAAGCAGTACCCCTCGGTCGCTCTTCCTCCACTGCTGTCGTCACTGTAATGTTTGCACCCGGCAATGGTTCGCCGGTTTCTGCATCGGTGACGGTACCCCGAAGGGTTGCCGTTTGCGCGTAGACCGAAGTCGCTACCAGGCCCGTCAGCAAGGCTACCCACAGACTGGTTAACAACCAGTGTTCAGTATATCTTTTCATGATAGGTCCTCCCTATCTTAATTAGAGGTAGGTTGAGACACTAAATTCCTTGCGAAATCCGCGAAAATGAAGAGAGAGTTCTGAGATCAAAGATATGCGACAAGTTTACTCAGTTGGGATGGGGAATCGGTCACCTGGAAGTCGCACCATATATAACAGAATTCCGCAGATTGTCAAGTGAAAAAAACCGCCTGTGTTCCAGAGAGTGGACGACGATGACCAAGTGGGTCTCTGACAGCCCTTGCAACGGGAGCCGCTCCAAATCAGACTAAAATGATGAATTTCAGGTCCGCTCTCGGGCGGGAGTCCAAGAACGATTCCCCGGCCGGTTCAATTCTGTAACTATGGAGACGCCTCGGGTTTTGATCCCGGCCGACAAGTGAGATTCCTGATTCATTCGCCACAACTCCAGGAGACCAAAATGTCGAAATGTGACTGAATTCATAAGAGCGCCGTCAGCCGTGGAACTGCCCGGGGTGAGGAGCCTGAAAGGGGCAGCCCAAACCCACAAATTATTTTGAAGCAATCAGTCAATGCGTACAGGAGTGGAATCAGTGAAAAATTACGAAGAACACTGAACTGTTGGAGAAACTCCACCAGAGGGCAATCAAGTTTCCGCCCCATCAGGGCTGCATGCCAATGAAGGTCCGGGACAAGCTCGTCTTGGAGGACGCTCGTCTCGAAGGACGAAGTCCTTCGGAAAGTCCTACGGGATGTCCCCCGCAGCCGAGGAAGTTCAAAAGGCCAAGCACGGAGAGCACAGAGGGTTGAGGGCTTTCAGCTGGAAGCAAACACGAAAATCTCGTATCTTTTTCCCACGCACTATCCTCCGAGCATGATTGATCTCAAGCGCATCTCGAGCCTCGACCGCCCCGAACTCCAGCCGTACCGCACCCTTCGCCGTGCAGTCGAGCACGTCAAGCAAGGTATTTTCGTCGCTGAGGGAGAAAAGGTCGTCCGACGCTTATTGGAAAGCGGTTTGGCTGTCGTTTCACTGCTGCTGACGGAGGAATGGTATAAGCAACTGGAAGAACTGTTCGGGACACGGACGGAGGATCGCATCGAGGTGTTCATCGGTGAGAAGCGACTTCTCGAAACCATAGTCGGGTTTCAGCTGCACCAGGGGATCATGGCGGTCGGCAAGATCCCCGAGCCGCATTCGCTAGAGAAAATTGTGCAGCAAAAGCCAACGTCGCTTTTTCTTGTTGCAGTCGACGGCATCGCAAACTCCGAGAATCTCGGTCTGATTGTGCGGAATTGCGCTGCCTTCGGTGTGGATGCCCTGGTGGTGGGCGAAACATCAAGCAGCCCGTATCTCCGCCGAGCCGTGCGGATGTCGATGGGTGCGATTTTTCGGCTGCCGGTGGTCCATGTCCAAAATCTCGCAATGACGTTGAGAGAACTCGCTCAAAAGCACGCTACACGGACGCTCGCGGCTCATCCGCATGCTCATGGTCTGTCCGTAGATGCCTCCGACTATTCGGGAAGGATCTGCATCGTGTTCGGAAGCG
>JBHHZW010000539.1:0-1998 GCA_046758305.1 Bacteroidota bacterium
TGCGCTTCAGGATCTTTATACGATCGATAGAACGCCCCGCATCCTCCCCCGTCAACATGACGGACGACATCGACCGCAACCTTTTCAGGAACTCCTCGCGGTGCAACACTTGATAGTCGGATTTCCTTTCCATGCGCGGTCCGCGTCTTTCGTACCATGCAGAGTACACTTCGTCACGCTTTGCATCGAGCACCGTACAGACAATCTTCCCCTCCTCGCACAAACCGACTACTCGATGCGCCAGTGCATCGAGTGTCGGCACTGCGACCAACGGCTTCCCCGACGCATAGCAGAGGCCTTTCGCGGCACTCAACCCGATTCGTAAGCCGGTGAACGAGCCCGGGCCAATCGATACGGCAATTACGTCAACTTCACGAAGCTCCAGATGGGATTCGGAGAGCACCACCTGCACAGATCGTACGATTCTTTCCGAATGAATGTGCTGTTCGCTACTCCATCGTTCGGCAAGAAGCACTTCCTCTTCAACGACCGCCACGCCGCAGACGCCCGTTGCCGTCTCGATTCCCAACACCTTCATACTGATACCTCACTCACCTCTGCGACGGTAATAATTCGAGTGTTCTCCTCGTCACCCAACTTCAGGAAGATATCGTACCGCTTGGCTGGCAGAAAAGACTTCGCACGTTCTGCCCACTCGATCAGACAGATTCCGTCGCCAAAGAGATATTCGTCGATGCCCAAACCGAACAACTCTGACGTGGAATTCAGGCGATACAGATCGATGTGGTATACTCTCGAATGCTTCTCTCCGTACTGGAATGGGTACTCGTTGACGAGGATGAACGAGCTACTTGCGATGTGACCTTGAACCCTCAAACCGGCACAGATTCCCTTGACGAGCTCTGTTTTGCCAGCGCCGAGCTCGCCGTAGAGCGCGACGACATCGCCCGGACGCAGGCGATGACTCAAGGTCTGCCCCAATTCAAACGTCTCCCTCGCTTGCTTCATTTTGTGGTGCGTATCCATGACCGCAGACGTTCGCGTCGGTAGGTGAGAACCCGACGTTCAATACCGTGGACTGACAGGTTACTTCGGCACGAGTTTGATAACGGGCAGGATCATTTCCTGCATCGAAATGCCACCGTGCTGAAATGTATCGCGGTACAGGTTTAAGTACTTGTGGTATTCTGTGGGGTAGACGAAATAGTAGTCCTCTTTGGCAATGATGTAGTTAATCGTTACCCCTCGCTTCGGCAGCCGAAAGTCGGTCGGATCCTTTATGAAGACTGCCTGCTTATCATCGCACTTCAGGTTCCGACCAAATTTGTACCGGAGGTTTGTCGAGGCCTCCCGGTCTCCGACCACCCTCGCACCGCGTAAGCTTCGGATGCTCCCGTGGTCCGTCGTGAGGATAATCTTGACATCTTTCTGCTTCGACAGCGTTCTCAACATTCCCAGTAGTGAGGAATGGAGAAACCACGATTTGGTCAAGGAGCGATACGCTGACTCGTCCGGTGCAATTTCCTTCAAAATGTCTGAGTCAGACCGACTGTGCGCCAGCATATCGACGAAGTTGACGACAATAGAAGTAAGTTTGTTATTGGTGTAGGAGAGAATGTTCTGCTCCACACTCCGGCCGAATTCCGCCTCAAGAATCTTGATGTACTTCGCGTCCGGTTTCAGATCGATCCGTTTGCGCTCGAGGACTCGGTCGAGAAGTTCCTTTTCAAACTTGTTCCGGGTATTGTCGTCATCCTCCCATTTTTGCCAGATCTCCGGAAATCGCTGCTCGATTTCGTTCGGGTAGACACCACTGAAAATTGCGTTTCGAGAATACGGTGTGGCTGTGGGAAGAATCGAATAGTAGAATTCCTTCTTGATCATGAAGTATTCGTACAGGACGGATTCCACCGTCAGCCACTGGTCATACCGGAGACAGTCGATGACGAAGAAAAAGATGGAACCGGGGCCCTCAAGCTCCGGGATGACGAATTTCTCAACGACGTCCAACGAAAGGACAGGTCGATTATTCTCCTG
>JBHHZW010000540.1:0-1995 GCA_046758305.1 Bacteroidota bacterium
TCGGGTCGCCGCCGTAAAGCTTCGGGTCCACGTCGCCCCCGCCGGCGAGGAGCACCCCGTCGATCTGTTTTTCTTCAAGCAGAGCCTTCACCGCTTCAGGGTCAACCTCAGGGTCACCTGCCGCGTCGGGTCGCAGCGTTATGAGCCGTCCTCCCGCTTCGCTAATGACACGCTGGTAGGTCGCGTCGGTTATGCCGATTTGGCCCAAGAGTGTGTTATCCAGCGAGAAGGCAATACGTGGAGCATCTGTGGGCAGACGCATCTGTGTCCAAACAGGATATATAAAACGAAGTGATACGTAGATGCCGAGCAGGATGCCGACCAGAACGGCCAGCGCGAACCCGATGCGGCGAAGCCAGCGCCTTCGGCGTCTGGTTCGTGGGGTTGCTTTGCCGGAATTCTTGGTTTCCTCGTCATTCGTCATCGCCGCTGGGCTCGCCTTCCCCTGTGATAAGTTCGAGGTTCACCTTTCCATGCCGCAGCAAGACTGCCAACGGATAGAGCACTCCCAGCGCAGCTAAGGGGTCGTCGCTCGAGAGGAAATCGTAGACGTTGTGTTTGTGTTCCTCAAGGAGCTGCCTGGCCTTGTTGAAGCGGGCCTTGACGTCAAAGTATTCTTTAACGCCCCGAAAGAGTTTCCGGATGCCTCGGCGCTTCGAGCCTGTGCGGAATTCTTCTTTTGCCTGCTCCCACGAGTTACTCAGGGCTGCCATACCACGCTCGTTGTCGGCTATCTCCTGCAGGGTGGCCAGGAAGGCCAGGACAGGTGTTTCTGTTCGAACATCGGTCCGCGTTTCCTTCACCGGTTCGATGTGTCCTTCCACGGCGAGCTGGAACAGCAGCCACGGATAGTCCCATCCCGATTCAACCGACTGTATGAGCCCGCCAAAGAAGCGTGGATTGACTTCTATCAGTTGCGGCTGCGCTTCCGGCGTGCCTTCCCACCTAAAGTCCAGTTCTGCCACACCGTGCCACCCGAGTGAGCCCATAAGCTCCGCCGCCACCTTTTCCATTTCCGTCCCTTCCACGGTCTCGCGCATGACGGTCGCCCCTCGCTCCGCCGGGAACGCACGCAGCCCGCGATATGTCATCGATGCTACCATTCTCCCGTGGTCGAAAAGTGTGGTAACGCAGTAGTCGTTTCCGCCAACCGCCTCTTGAATGATGGGATAGTCCCTTTCTTTGAGTTTGAAATGCTCTATGAATTCCTCAAAGGTGGATTTCAGCTCATCGAGCGTGTTGACTTTTCGGATGCCGACACCCGAGGCCGCTTCTCGTAATTTCACGAAGCCCGGCAGCTCCACCTCCGAAGCAATTGACTCAAAGTGTGCCATATCCTCTGGAATCCACGTCCTGGGAATGGGCAGTCCCCGTTCCATCGCGTATGCGGCGAGGGTCCCCTTGTTGTGTACCTGTTCGATATGTTCTATCTGAGGCACCGGAACGCGGATGTGCGGCTCGAAACGCTCTCGGTGGCGGGCGATAAGGTAGGTCTCCTTGTGAATGGGCATCAGGACGTACGGCGTCGTCTCGTCTTTGGGTTTGTGTTCAAGGACCGCTTTCTCCAGCACATCCAGGAACGCTTCCGGTTCGTTCGTTGGATTCGGATAGCGAAATTCCGCGATGCTGTATCGCGAGAATGAGGCCGCCGTCATGGCGTATTCATCGCCGGTAATGACTTCCACCCCGCGCCGCCCCAGACTGCGCGTGGCGACCAGCGTCTGCCAGCCCCGCGAGAAGGTGATGATGGCCCGGCCGGCACTGCCCGCCTTTTCTCTGTCTTCGCTCACGTCGAACGACCTCCTTTACCTGTGCACAACATCGAGGCTAACCGGCCCTCCGAAGCCAACGGCGAAGGAGGGCCCGAGTCCAGCACCTGGTTCGGCAATAATAACTTTCAGTCACAAGTCTAACTGGTCTCTTTCTGTTTTGTCAAGAGACGCTGCTGTTCTCCTTGTTATACGCAGAACCTTTCTGTTTGCCATAGGCCCGACT
>JBHHZW010000541.1:0-1995 GCA_046758305.1 Bacteroidota bacterium
TTCTACCCCACTAACTCATGGGGCCAGAATTTCCACAACATTCGAATGTAACTCCAAAAAAGATTTGGAAGTGAGTATTTTAACTATAAAAAGAAAATACCAAGATGGATTCCAAGATCTTGAGAGTCTATCGAAAAAATAGAATGGATGTCGAAATGAGACATTCTTCCTCGCAAGATTATTTTCAGCAACCTTCTATAGCAGCATGTTTGCGGGAAAATATCCCTTCCCGAGATGCTTTCAACGACCGGCAAACACGCAAATCGATGTATGCTCGTTAGCTCGTGCTGACCACAAGGTGGTGGCTTTACCATGCCGAAGGCACCCCTTTGGGAACGAGTCGGCATAGCTCGCCACTTCGTACAACCGCGGTCCGCTATCTGCCACTGCGGGCAGGAAGGAGGAACAATGGAATCTATTGTAGTAAAACCTGAAAAAGAGCAGAAGACTTTATGGGTTTTCTTCTGGAGCATCTCGTTTTTTCTTGGTATGGTGCCAGGTGTAGTCTTGACAATTATTCTCGAATATCCGGGTAACCTCGTTTTGGGCCTTAGCACAGTTGGGTGGATAGTAGTCACGGTGCCTATTCTGCTTTGGATCCCAGCGTTTTACACCTCCCTGGAATATGTCATCGATAGCGATACTATCAAAGCGAAAAAGGGTGTGTTCTGGAAAAAGCGTGTTACTGTTCCATACACGAAAATTACTAACACAGATATAACTCAAGGTCCAGTTCAGAGAATGTTTAATATTGGAACGATTCACGTTCAAACGGCGGGTGCTGGTGGAGCGCAAGGCGCACATGCGGAACTGAAATTGTTGGGCGTCAGGGACCTTGACGGATTGAAAGACACGATTATGGAGAAAGTTAGAGGCCCGATCCTTTCACGGCGTGAGGAAGTCAAAAAAGAGGTGGTAGAAGAAAACGATTCCGAAATCTTGAGACGTATGTTGGAAGAACTTGCCGCTATTCGTGAGCTGTTGGAGGGGAAACAGGATTAGCGGGATATTACGCAGCGACGTCCTTGCGTACCTACCCTCCTTGTGAAGAACAACGTCCATGTTAACCTCTTGTGAAGCCCTGACATGTCCTTCCTGCTCCAGCACCGATTCTTCCGAAAAGGCGACCAACGCAGCGCCGTTCATGAGAAATCGAAACGCTTCATTGAGAGGCTTGTACGAAAATCGCTTGTCCAGATCACCGATAACGATCGCTTCGGGCTGAGTCTCGTTCTTCTTGAATTCCTTAAAATCCTCAGTGAGGGCTTTCTCCATCGTAAAAAATGACTTCTGAAAGCGTTTTCGTTTCAAGTAGAGTGCGCCGACCAAGGGTGCAGTGGACTGGTGGTCCACGGAGATGGAGATGCTTATTTGCTCCTCAGGATGATCCGTAGGTTCATCGTGTTCACCTTGCGGTGAAGGAAAGGCGAATCCTTGACAAAATGAATTAATGTCTTTAATTTTACAAGTTGGCAAACAGTAGTGAAATCCGAATGAATGTGAGGTTGAAATTCGGTCAGCAAGGAGTTAAGCTCGACCTGAGCGATCGACACGCGATCAGCATCCTCAGAACTCCAGGGAAGCACGTCACGACAACGGACGCGGCAGTGATCGACCAGGCACTTCAAGCCCCAGTCGATTCTCCAACTCTGGAAGATTTCTTTCGGCCGCAGGATCGGGTTGCTGTCATCGTCCCGGACAAGACGCGCAAGTGTAAGGTCCATGCCATTCTACCGATTCTCCTGAAGAAGTTGGAGACTCGTGGTGTCAGGCGTGAGAACATCTTGATCCTCTTCGCAAACGGAGCGCACTCTCGACAAACGGAGGCGCAGAAAATATCGATCCTCGGGGAAAAAGTCTACCGACGGTACACGAACGAAGAAAACAACGCTCGCGACGAGTTTGTGTTCACTCCCCTGGGGACAACCGAGCGCGGCACTCCAGTGACGATCCATCAGGCCTACCAATGCCGACAAAGTGCTCGTCGTTTCAGAG
>JBHHZW010000542.1:0-1985 GCA_046758305.1 Bacteroidota bacterium
CGGTCCAGTCCCTTGCTTCCGGTAGGACGAGGGCGGGAAGTCCTGTCCGGACTCACTCGAGCTAACGTACTCGTCTTTTCCCATTGTAGCGGAACAGAGGAGGTTACGAGGCTAGGCGATCAATTGCGTTCCTACACCGACGCACCGATCTTCTGCACGCGCTTCATCGTCCAAGATGTCCGTGAGATCGCCACGGGAAGCTCGGTTCAACCGGAGCTGCTGAAGAACAGGAGCGCGGTAGCGTTCTGCGGTATCGGAAACCCGGAATCGTTTCGTCGGAAGTTGTTGGAGCTCGGTGTGCAGGTTGCCTCCTTCACGCGATTTTCCGACCATCATCGGTACAGCGAACGAGACCTCGTTCTACTTGAACGAGACAAAGAGCGGGCCAAGGCCGATTGGATTCTCACCACCCAAAAGGACGCCGTTCGCTTGCGAGGAAGGTTGAAGACTCAACCGATCGAGAAGGAATCCGAGAAGGGGCCTGGAGCACGGCACCGAATTCATTACCCGGTTATCAAGGTACAGTTTGTCTACGGGGAAGAGATTTTTCTTCGAATGCTGCGAGGAGTTGTTGAACGGAAGGCGTCATGAGAATAGGGCTGACAGAGAATTCACGGAGTGATCAATCCCCAAGGAATTACATCCGGTGGATTCACCGTATTTGGCCGGCGGCTGATATCGTAGTGCTCTCGAATCGGATGGACAATCTGTCCTCTGTCAAAAAATGCGGCGGGGTGGTGTTGACCGGCGGCGGAGACGTGCATCCAAAATACTACAGCAAACCAGACGTATTTGAATTTGTCGAAGGGGTGGACGAACAGCGGGATGATTTCGAATTCAAGGTTGTCGAGAAGGCGCTCCATGCGGTGATTCCGTTGCTTGGGATTTGCCGGGGCCTTGAGGTGGTGAACGTCGTGCTCGGCGGCAGTCTGCTGCCCGACATCGAGAAATCGGGAGATGGATACAAGAGTCATCGCGATCGAGAATCGGGGGAGCAGCGGCATCCGATTCTCGTCGAGGTGCCTACCTTACTGTCGGAGACCGTTGGCGTTCAACGTGGGGAGGTCAACACGCAGCATCATCAGGCGGCCGACCAGGTCGGAGAGGGCCTTCGCGTCGCAGGACGATCGGACGATGGCGTCATCGAGGCGCTTGAATGGGAGGACCCAGCCCGCCAGCCATTTCTTCTTCTCGTGCAATGGCATCCAGAGCGAATGAACGATTTTGACAATCCTTTTTCGAGAAATATCCTTCAACGATTCCTCAGCGCAATCGAGAGCAGTGCGCGGCTGAGAAAAATTGGATAAGACGAGCTTCGATGGCGAAGAAACGAGCAAATACGATCAATCGGTCACAGAGGAAAAGCAAGTATGTCTATTTCTTTGGGGGAGGGAAAGCCGAAGGCCGAGCTGATAGGAGAGCGTTGCTGGGGGGCAAGGGTGCAAACTTGGCCGAGATGACGAACATCGGCTTACCGGTTCCAACAGGTTTTACTCTTTCCACGGAGGTCTGCAGGTACTACTACACGCACGGAAGAACCTATCCGAAGGGTTTGGAATCAGAAGTTGCCGCCGCACTCCGCCGAATGGAAAAGCTCCTGGGGATGAAGTTCGGCGATCCCGAGAACCCATTGCTCGTTTCTGTTCGATCCGGCGCCCGGACGTCGATGCCGGGTATGATGGATACGATCCTGAATCTCGGACTCAACGATGTGACCGTAAAGGGGCTCATCGCAAGGACCGCAAACGAGCGGTTCGCGTGGGATTCCTACCGCCGCTTTGTTCAGCTGTACGGTGATGTCGTTCTGGGACTCAAACCGGAGAAGAAGGATAGCATTGATCCGTTTGAAGCAATCATCGAGCGAAAGAAGAAAGAGCGTGCAGTTATCTACGATACCGAATTGACGAGCGAAGACCTGAGGGAGCTCGTACAGCTTTTCGAGGAGGAAATCCAGAACCGCCGTGGGGTCAGTTTTCCGAAGGACC
>JBHHZW010000543.1:0-1982 GCA_046758305.1 Bacteroidota bacterium
AGCAGCGTCAGGAAACCGACCGAGAAGAGGAAGATCGACATACCGACCCCGATCTTTCTGCTGAGTTTCTCCTCCTCGATAAAATCCCAGATCGCGAGTGCCCTCTCGTCGGCAGGGTCGAACTGATGCCTGCGACCGAGTAGCCGGTACAGTTCACTCTTCACCTCAAATTGCTTGCTAGGGTCTGTCGGACGGACGACGATAGAATTGACATACTGACGTCCGTATGTCGTCCGGAAGGTGCTGTACGGGATGATGGCTCGTCTCGTGTCAGGACCGTTATTCATCGAGGTCTGGATCTTTTTCTGCATAATTCCAATCACGGTCACAGGGACGCCGTCTAACTGGATTGTCTTACCTATCGGATCCTCCTCTCCAAAAATCTCCTCGGCAATCTCCACACCCAGAAAGAGCACGCGGCGCCGCTGGGCGATGTCAACATCGTTAAGGAACCTACCACCCGCGGCTGGGTACATGCGGCGCATCTCTTCGAAGGCAGGATTCACCCCTTCGCATTCCGTCGTGGTCGAGAATTTCTTGTACGTGAGCGTTACCCACTTGCGGTACTGCGGACTGATCATATCGATCGCAGGAATGACACGGCGAAGCACGTCGACATCTTCTTCAGATAACCGGATGCGCCTCCCTTTCGGAAGGCCTTCGTATTCGAGGCCGGTCTCACGGCCGTAGACGATGAGGATCCGATTGCCAGCGTTGAGGAGACCATTCATCATCTGATTCCCCAGGCCCTCACCGAAAGAGAGGAGAAGCACCACGGCGATGGTTCCCCACGTAATGGCAATGAGCGTGAGAAACGCTCGTGTGCGATGTGCTTTGAGGTCAAGAATAAATTCTTTGAGGAGCTCAAGCCACATAAGTTGGTTTCGAACTCAAGCGATCCTCTCACCCTAGCACGCTCAGCGCCATGGACCCCTCTCTCGTTTTCGAGAGAGGGGTAGAAGCCGTCCGAAAGCTGGGGTGAGAGGTCACGGTTCACGCTCTTAAGCAATCTACAACGTTCAAGTTCGCTGCTCGCTTCGCAGGCATGAATCCAGCGGCGAGGCCAATCACAGTGAGCACGGAAACCGTTGCTGCTACGACTTCAACGGAAAGAATCGGCGTCCCGACGAAGTCCTTGATGGGGATAAATTGCAACAACTGGATTATGCCGTGCGCTATGACAAAGCCAATCGATGCTCCCAAAGAGATAATGAGAAACGTTTCCATGAAGAACTGAAACAAGATGTTCGATTTCCTCGCACCGACTGCACGCTTGATGCCAATTTCTCTTACGCGTTCCTGAACGACTATGTACATGATGTTCGCAACGCCGATGCCGGCAACGCCGAGCGTAAAGCTCCCGATCACACCCATGAAAATGTTGAATGCGAGAAAAAAATAAAAGATGAATTTATCGAATTCGGCGGTGTCCCAAATCCAAACTGCATCGGTATCTGATGGATCGAACCGATACCGCTTGCTGAGCACCTCACGCACGAGTTGCTTCACTTCTCCCGATCGAGTAGGATCCTCAGGCCTGTAGATGATGTTGCTGAGATAGATCTCTCCAAATACTGACGAGTATGTCGATGCCGGGACAAAAATCCGATCCCGGTCACGCGAGTTGTAGGACGAATTCTGCGTTTTCTTGAGCATCACGCCAACGACGGTGAACGGAACCTCGCCAACGTAGACTATGTTTCCAATTGCCTCTTCGTCACCAAAAAGAAGCTCTTTCACTTTGTTTCCGAGAACGACGACTCTGCGACGATGCTGCATATCGAGCTCGTTGATGAATCGACCACCGAGTTCGGGAATGATGTTTCGGATCTCACCGTAGATCGGGTAAATTCCCGTCACCGGAGCGTTAAGAATGTTCTTGCCAACCCGAGTAGGCACTCCCCAGCGGATGTATTCAGGACTGATCGCGGCAACTTCAGGCACCTGCGATGAAATGAGAATCGCGTCATCCTCGACAAACC
>JBHHZW010000544.1:0-1976 GCA_046758305.1 Bacteroidota bacterium
GCTAACGATAAGACGAGTTTTCACGAAACCCGAGGTCCATCCGTTCGACGCGCTCGAATGGGAACTCCGAACTGCGGCTATTTCGAACGACAAAGGTGAAGTGATTTTCGAGCAGACGGGTGTCAAGGTTCCGAAAGCTTGGTCGATGACTGCCACGAACGTCGTCGTGTCGAAATACTTCCACGGCAAACTTGGTTCCCCGCAGCGGGAACAGAGCGTGAAGCAGTTGATCGACCGTGTTACGCGGACGATCACGCAGTGGGGAAAAAAGGGTGGCTATTTCAGCAGCGAAGCCGATGCCGAAGCCTTTTACAGTGAACTCACGTATCTCTGCGTGAATCAGTACCTCTCGTTCAACAGCCCAATCTGGTTCAACGTCGGAATCGAGAAGAAGCCTCAGTGTTCTGCTTGCTTCATCAACTCCATCCGGGACACGATGGATTCGATCCTGGAGTTGGCGAAGACCGAAGGACTCCTCTTCAAGTGGGGATCCGGGACGGGCACGAATCTTTCAACTTTGCGTTCATCGAAAGAAGTTCTCTCGAGCGGAGGATCTGCTTCTGGTCCGGTTTCGTTCATGAAGGGGTATGATGCCTTTGCCGGCGTAATTAAATCGGGAGGAAAAACACGCCGCGCTGCAAAGATGGTCATCCTCAACGCCGACCATCCTGATATCATGGAGTTTATTAACTCTAAGGCAGAGGAAGAAAAGAAGGCATGGGTACTCATCGAGGCCGGCTACGACGCTGGATTTAACGTCGCCGGTGGAGCATACGATTCAATCGCGTATCAGAATGCCAATCATTCGGTGCGAGTGACAGACGATTACATGAGGGCTGTGATCGAAGACACGGAGTGGCAAACGAAGTCCATCCTCACCGGCAAGCCGATGGCTACCTTCCGTGCGCGCGACCTCATGCGACAGATCGCAGAGGCTGCCTGGGTGTGCGGCGACCCAGGAATGCAGTTCCATACCACCATCAACGATTGGCACACGTGTCCGAACACCAGCCCGATTAATGCGTCCAACCCGTGCAGCGAATACATGTTCCTGGACGACACCGCCTGCAACCTGGCTTCGTTGAACCTCATGAAATTCCACACTCCGGACGGAGAATTCAACATCGAGTCGTTCTGCCACGCCGTCTCGATGTCCATCACCGCCCAGGAGATCCTCGTCGACAATGCGAGCTATCCCACGCCGGCAATCGAGCGCAATAGCTATGATTATCGACCACTCGGCCTTGGGTACGCTAACCTTGGCGCACTGCTGATGTCGCTTGGAATACCGTACGACAGCGACGCAGGCCGGGACACTGCCGCAGCTGTGACAGCGCTCATGTGCGGTCAGGCGTACAAACAATCAGCCCTGATCGCCAAAGAGATGGGACCATTCAAAGGGTTCGAAATCAATCGTACTCCGATGCTCGACGTCATAAAGAAGCACGGGGTGCATGCTGACAGAATCAACGACAAGAACGTTTCAAGCAACCTCTTAACCGCCGCGCGGAAGGTGTGGGATGATGCCTACGCGATCGGCAAGGAGTATGGCTTCCGCAATTCTCAGACGACCGTCCTCGCGCCCACCGGAACAATCGGGTTCATGATGGATTGCGACACCACGGGTGTCGAACCAGACATCGCACTCGTAAAGTACAAGAAGCTCGTTGGCGGTGGTCTGCTGAAGATTGTCAACAACACAGTTCCTCTCGCACTAGAGAAATTCGGGTACGTGGATGAACAGATCGAACACATCATCGCGTACCTGGACAAGAATGAAACGATCGAGAACGCACCGCACCTCAAAGAGGAACATCTGCCGGTTTTCGACTGCGCTTTCAAACCGACGAAGGGAATTCGAAGCATCCAGTACATGGGTCATGTGAAGATGATGGCGGCAGTCCAGCCCTACCTTTCGGGAGCGATCTCGAAGACGGTGAACATGCCGTCCGATGTTACGCCCGAGGATATCCTGA
>JBHHZW010000545.1:0-1972 GCA_046758305.1 Bacteroidota bacterium
AATGATTCGCGTCGCCGCGCATATCACGATAGAGACGGAAACGAAGTGAAACGCGATCAAGGTTCTCAGGTAGGGCGTAATCGATATCCGGGTCCGCGTCATTCCATCCGGGTGCGTACTGTGCATACTTTCCAATGAGCTCGTAGTACTGCTGAGTCCCGTACGGATGAAGTGCATGCGAGAATCCCTCAATGTTACGCTCGCAGGCGTTGAGCTCTTCCCAGTTCACGCGCTGATGCGCAGGGAGATTCGTGTTGGGATCCACAACGATGGAGCAGTTTTTGTACTGATTCATCCAGAGCGCATAATCCTCGACACTCCAGTGCACGTTTGCGTAGGCCTCGTACTCATCCGTTCGATCATTACCCCTCTTCGTATACACGCCGTAGATGATCCACGATACAACCTCTGTGCCCAAAAAGATCGCGCTTTTCAGGTAGCTCTTCGAGTAGAACTCTCCCACTCCAGGTACGGCAGCGGACAGCCCCGCCGCCAGCCAAGACGACCTTCTTCCACTCTGTGTAGCTCCTGTCGTCTGACCTGAAATACTAGCATTGGAATAAACCAACCCACCATTACCGAGGAGATCCTGCGAGAAGAAGTCTATCCGCAGGTTGCCGGTTAAGAAGTGCGTCCGGTGGGATTCGGTTTTCAATACGAGGGACGTCGGCGTGGGCTCGCCACAGATAGCAGGCAAGTGCGCACAGAACATTATCACCAGAATCAGCCCAGTTCTCATGTTATCCTCAGGAATCTTCATGTGCTTGAATGACATTGTTCAGAACCTGTCCAACATAGTCAATACATCCGAGAATCCAACGGCTTGTGTTCTTATCCAACTCTCCGTTATTTGATCCGTTGAAACCAAATTAGAGTCCTGCCACACCGATGCCTGCAAAATCGATTGTTGCATCACAATTTATTGTGGTGGTAAGATAGTGCCAGGAATATGTATTTAAACCGTTTCAACGGTTTCGGACACTACCGGCAATGTTTCATTCGTATCGCAAAATGTATATTCATCTTGTGTGGTCAGTGAAGGATCGCAGAGGGATGCTCACGAAAGATGTTCGACCACACATATTACAGCATATTGCTGAATACTCCATCCAGAACAAGATAGCACTCGACGCTTTGAACGTGCACATTGATCACGTTCATGCTTTCCTCAACCTAAAGAGCGATCAAGAGGTGGAGGAGATAGTCAAACTACTCATCGACAGAAACCGATGAATCGGATCAATCGTAACAGAAAAATTTTTCATGACCTCGACCTGCCTGCCAGCAGGCAGGTAAATCGAGTTGCTTTGAACAGACGGAAGTCCAAAACTGATCGACCCAATTTGCGCGGCAATCGGGGATACTCGGCACCACAGGGGAGCTAGACTTCAAAATCAAACAACACGCCGAAATAAAATCTCCACTCTTTTCCGTACGTAAACGGCTCCTCGTTGATGATTCGCGTGAAGCGATCGAATCCGTATGCTCCTCCGAAGAAGATCTTCGTTGGATACGCATAGAATGACCAGCTCTCCAGACGAACTTCGAAACCGGCGTTCGACTTGAAGTCCCTCAGCTTCGTCTGAGTTCCGTTCCAGGCGTTTCCGAATTCCCCGAAGAGTGCCCCGTACAACCTGCCGAAAGTGAGATGGAGAACTCGGAAGTCAATCTCCTCGAGAATCGGGAAGCGATAGGTGACGTTGAGTGTCGCGACCTCATTTCCACCGAGTGCATAGTACGGGTATCCGCGCATCCCAATCAGTCCACCTACATAAAAATCGAAGAAGTCATCTTGCGTCGGTCCGAGGATCGTACCACCTCGAAGTCTCGCCGACAGCGTGTGCGTCCAGAACGGCAGCTTGAAATGTTCCCGCCACTCCGCATCAATGCGGCTGAACGTCGGCTCGTCGTAGATGCGGACGAGCTCTCCCCGATTATTGACGGTAAACTGGGGATTGAATTTATTGAATTC
>JBHHZW010000546.1:0-1969 GCA_046758305.1 Bacteroidota bacterium
CCGAGGCTGGCCATCAACTACCGCTACTTGAACTCAAGTCGCGGGTTGGCAGCTCTCAGATCTATGTCAAGAGTAAGATCCTCCAACTGGTTAGCAAGTTCCTTATCGAACACCAAGACAGTCTTCTCCTGGTATCGATAGCACACGTCGTCAGGCCTTTCTTCGCCTACAGTCAGCTTCGCGGATTCGCCCTCAATTACGATACGTACAACGTACCCCGGTGAAAACTCCGGGTTTTCCAAAACCTGCGCCAGATGGGCGCTAGCCGCGTGCGTTACCGAAAGCACATTTCCCCTCCTTTCGTCTTGTAGAATCTTGGTAGAACCAGCCCCGACCGAAGGTGTCCTTTTTGTCCTGGATCTTCAGAACTGGCTTACAAATCACCCCTCTTATAGAAAACGGGCCCGTCTCTGGTCTTCTTCCTGCCGAGTCTTAACCCATCCGATCAGGATGTGCAGCAGCGCGAAGGCAAGCATCATTATCAACCTATAATCAGTCAAGCGAATCCAGTCAGCACCAAAGGCAGATTCAACGAGTTTGAACGCGCCAACAAGGATCAAGAACATCCATCCAATTCGAGGGTACCGCTTTCTTGATCTCTTGTAAGGCGAAGGGTAAATCAGTAACTCAGCTTTCTTTTGTTTCTTTATCCCCGCTTTGCCTGTGCTCCACAACATCCATCGGTTCAAGAAACTCTTTCGTCTCCTCAGGCGTAGCCAGGATAGGCCCGGTGACGAGGACGGGCTCAACGGAGAGTTCTCTGGCTTCCATCATTGCACTAATCCTCTGCAAACTGGAGAGAATGAGATTCTGCTCCCAGTCTTTGAGCTGCTTCAACTCTTCTAAGAATTCTTGTTGGAGTACTGGAGGTGCAGTTTCAGCAAGCTGCAATCCCTTTTCGGTGGCTCGAACAAAAATCCTTCGTTTGTCGACCGTGTCACGCGATTTCTCGACAAGCTTCTGTCTCTCTAATCGATCCAGAATTCCCGTCACCGTCGCATGGCTAAGGCTCACGCTTTTAGCGAGTCCACCAACCGGCGTTTCTCCGTTTTTCTGCAACTCCTTGAGCACAACCACTTGAGGGCCAGTGATCCCATGTTTCTGAGCTAGCGCCCTAGAGTTCAGATCAATCGCTCTGATAATCTTTCGCAGGGCGACTAAAATCTCCTCACCCAGATCTTCAGACTTATCCACTAAATCACACCCCCAGGCAACCTGTATGTTGCGAACATTCGTTTTCTAACGATCTGTCCGACATGAGATAACAATCCAAGCACATGGTCTTTCACTCTCTCGCAAATTCTATACGAAAATCACTTCGTATACAAAGTAATTTAGCCCGGACTCAGTACTTGACCTTTGAGCTACTTCCGTTATATTTCTAGTGATGTTGTTTTCCCGATCGAATTGCCAATACTTTGAACACTTTATATTCTGGTTCCTTGGGTATTCCACTGTCGTTTTACTAGTGGGCCTTGACTCGTCTTTCAGGGGATATCTGTCTTGAGTTGGAAAAACTTTGGGGACCGTAAATCCTCGTTGTCCGAGAGCGTCACGAAATTAATCAACCTCGGGAAGGGAAAGGGATACCTTCTCATCGACGAGATCAGCGACGCTCTGGCGGACGAGATTGTCTCCTCAGAAGACTTTGACAGTATCTGCTATCTACTTGGCGATGCAGGTATCGAAGTGATCGATTCCGAGCAACAACCGGAAGTCATCACACAACAAGTCCGCCCAGAGGCCGAAGAGGATGAGGAAAGCGATCTCATCGTGGGGAGCCTGGAGAAGACGGATGATCCCGTGCGGATGTATCTGAGAGAAATGGGGAAGGTGCCGCTGTTGACTCGAGAGGAGGAAGTCGAGATTGCTAAAAGAATCGAAAAAGGTCAAAGGACCGTCATTGAAGCTTTATCCCATTCTCCGGCGGTCATGGCCAAGATCCTCAAATATCGCGATCAACTGAAGA
>JBHHZW010000547.1:0-1965 GCA_046758305.1 Bacteroidota bacterium
TGATCTCACCACCCGCCTTCATAAGATGGGATCGACTCAGTATAGATGTCCAGTCCGCCTTGAGCGTGGAAACTGTCTGACGGGATTCAGCCCACCAGGCTCTCTTTCCATTGACGACATACTTCAGAAAGAAATCGTACTCGAAGGGAGTCGGATCGATTGTCGTCTTTTCCCCTTCCCCGACCTTGGACTTTAGGACATAACGACTGACACTCAAGGTGTAAAATGATCGGGCGGATAACGTGTGCGTCCAGAATGCCGCAACCCGGTAGGAATCTCGGGAGCGCGCCGGCAGGCCGTCGAGATTGAATCTCCAGCTGAACTCATAATCATGCCACCGTCTAAGGGAATAGAGCACCTGAGTGGTGAGGCGCATCGAAGAATTAGCGTGGTAATCGACCTTTGCAAAGCCGCTGTAATCCCGTTCGAAAGGCGAGTCGAAATAGAGTCGAAAATCCTGCCACCAGCGCGTGTCCGTGAGGAATATGTCTTGCGCTAGAAAATAGTGCATCCGGTCGCGCAGGATCGGACCGCTGAGCGACGCTTCGAACTCGGCCGTCCTGTTCGTCTCCTCCCCTGGGATCACATGATCGTAGTCGCCCCGCAGAGCGAACCGGTGGGAATTATCACCGCTTTTGGTCACGACGTTGACAACGCCGGATTGCGCATTTCCGTATTCCGCGTCGAATCCACCCGTTTGAATTGTCATATGCACGATCGAAGTTTTCGGAACATCACTTCCGAGTCCGCCGCCAAACACATCCTGGATGGGGAGTCCATCGACGAGATAGACGACCTCTGTCGAACGACCGCCTCTGACATGACCATCCTTGGTTACTCCCGCCTGCAGGTTGACCACCTCTTGGAACGTCGTGACCGGCAGCTTCTCAATCTTCGTGTCGGTGATGGAATACGCTGTTGCTGTGACGTCCTTTCGGATAAGCGGCATTTCCACCTGCACAACTACCTCTTCGAATTCGATCGCCGTCGATTCCAAGTCGATCGAAAGCTTCGTCCGTAGGTCGGGGTAAATCAAAACTCGTTCCAGCATGAGCGTCTTGTAGCCCACCATTGTCACGCGCACTTTATGCGTGCCTGCACGAAGGTTGGGGATCTGAAAGTACCCCTCCAGGTCCGTCGCGGCACCAAGCTCGGTTCCGACGATGAGCACATTCGCGCCGACAAGCGGCTGCTTTGTATCTTTCTCCTGCACCCTCCCTTCGAGGATTCCAGTTACTCCACCGCGTGCGCCGGCGCTCAAAACGATCACGCAGGAGAACAGTACAAGGAGCTTGAAGTTCACCGTTTTCTCTCCACCCATGGTACGTTACTTCTTTGGCCTCATCTGTGGAAACAGAATGACGTCCCGGATTGAATCCTGATTCGTCAAGACCATCGCCAACCGATCGATACCGAGGCCAAGACCAGCCGTCGGCGGCATACCGTACTCAAGTGCACGGAGAAAATCCTCATCGAGAACCTGCGCTTCCTCGTGCCCAAGCGCACTAAGCTTCATCTGGTCTTCGAACCGAGCCCTCTGATCGAGTGGATCGTTCAACTCGCTGAACGCGTTGCAGAGTTCCTGCCCGCCTGCGAACGCTTCGAATCGCTCCACGAGCCCAGCTTCGGTGCGATGCTCTTTGGCAAGCGGAGACATCTCAATTGGATAGTCCATGATGAAACTCGGTTGAATCAAGTGCGGCTGGACGAGTGAACGGAAAATCTCGTCGATGATCTCCCTTACTCCGCCGGTTGTTTCCAGCTCGACCTGGATTTCCTTCGCTACTGCTCGCAGATTCGATTCGCTCTTGCCACGGAGGTTCTTTCCCGTGTACTCTTGAATGGCACCGAACATGGTCATGCGCTTCCAAGGGGGGGTGAAGTCGATCTGCCGGTCTCCCACGACGCACTTCATGGATCCATTCACGGCAAGTGAGACCCGACTGATCAGTTCTTCGACGAGAC
>JBHHZW010000548.1:0-1964 GCA_046758305.1 Bacteroidota bacterium
AGCGCACTTTCAACGTACGCTGAAAGTCTGAAACGACATCAACACTCATATTTCACGCATCACTTTTCGGAGGTAACAATGACTAATCTGACCGCTTGGCGAAAAATCGCCGAACCGCACCGTGACATCCGTGAGGAACGCTTCGACCCAGCCGTCTTCGCCGCCGACCTGGGGATGGTATTGCAGGGCAAAGGCCCCATCAACAGGAGATGGTAGATGCACGTTCGTTTACCACCGAACTTTACCTACGCGCATAGGACGATCACACGTCGCTTTGTAGAGGGCAAATCGTTCCCATCGGATGAGAGGGCTTTGCTATTTGAGGCATTCGATCTGCTACACCAGGCCGAGATAGACGCCGAAGGTGAAATGGAGAGTTTTGCCACGATTTATGATCGGCTGGTCGAAAGCAGGTTTGCCAACGATTATCTCCGGGGCCTGCTCGAAGCGCAAGATGTGGAGGCTGTAGCGGAGCCGTTGCGAGCACAGGTTTCCAGAAAAATCATGCCTGCTTTGCAAGGCACCGGTCTACTCAATCCCGCTGAACCGCTTTCGTTCTATTTGCTCGCTTACTGTCTCTACTGGTGGTACGCTTTTGCCCGAGGTTACGCCTTTGAGGTGAAAGTGTTCCAGGATCTAGAAGCGTCCGGCATCGCTTACCAAGCTCACGATGTGCTGAATCCCCGCGCTCGTCGTTTGCCCTTTGATTTGGTTGTGTTGGGCTTTCGAGGAGACATCAAGACATCGACCTATTTTCTGCACACGGTTCGCGCGAGGGAGCTTCCACACGATTTTTACATCGCCCAGGTCTACAAACCGGAAAATCGCGAACGTATTCAGGTGGTCTTTCTCAAAGAATCGGCTTGGGACGCACTTGACGGTGACACGACGCCCGTTGCCCCAACAGCATTGGCGGCAGCCTTGCCAGGCCCGCTTCGGATTCAGTGGAAGGGTACGACGTTGATCGTTCTTGATTATTCGGAGTGGAAGACGCGAGTTATGCTAGTTCAGGAAGTGAGTGATTAAGGAGGGCTAAGATGCCAAACGAGCAAGGATTAGAGTCATTGAGTTGGAGCGAGTTCGAACAGTCTGTGGAGCAATTTATCGCCGCTGACGGGCCCAACACCGATGATTTGCCGGTCGACGAGTTTTTCACCTTGTGGAAGCAATTCGAAGAGGAGAGACGCCGGCGGGTAGTTGAGATTGAGGGTGAGATCGTGGGGGAGGAAGTGCACCTGGCGCTTGCTCCGTCCAGCATCGGCGGTGCCGAGGTCAAGGGGCATGAGATCCGGTTGCCCGATGGCACGCGCATCGTTCTGCGCTTTAGATCTGCTCAGCTAACACCTGCCTGATTTGTGCGGCAACAAAGCGAGACAGATGCTGCAAGGCCTGCTGCTCAGCGGTAAGCGAAGCGGCATTGGCTGCCGGATGTGGCGCGGCAGCGGCGATTGTTATGACACTACTTTTCGGATATAATGACATTGGAACAGGGCAGTTTCTTCAGAAAAGGAGCGTAAGATGGCTGAGGTGATGCTTCCTTTGCACGAATCTCAAGTGATCGAACTAACCCGGCAACTCTCGCTAACGGGTAAACAGGCTGTACTGCAAACCCTGATCCCCGGTCTGGGTCGATTCGAGGCTTTGGTGGACTACGGCGGCGAACGGATCCGAGCACTGTGCAGAGAGAGAGGGATAGACTGGGACGGTCTGCCCGAGGAAGAGCGAGAGCAGTTGATTGATGATTTGCTGCACGAGGAAGAGTGATGTCCAAGAGAAGCTCCATTCTCGATTCTTTGCACCGTATAATTCAAAAACAGGAGGTTCAACGATGAAAGACAGAAAACTGCTCATGATCCCTGGCCCTATCGAGTTCACCCCGGAGGTGCTGCGGGCGATGGGCATGGCCACCACCAGCCACGTGGCCCCCAACTTCATCGAGGTCTTCGGCCAGGCGCTGGAGCGGC
>JBHHZW010000549.1:0-1964 GCA_046758305.1 Bacteroidota bacterium
CAGTTCTTAAGCAAGACAATTTCTACGGTGTCCAGTTTCATCCGGAAAAGTCGGGGTCGGTTGGGCTCAAAGTCCTTCGCAACTTTTGCGAACTGGAGCTTCCCAAGCAACAGAGAATAAAAGTGATCCCCGCAATGGATATTCTGGACGGTAAGTGTGTACGGCTCGTTCAAGGAGATTACACACAACGCAAGATATATTCTGACAATCTGCTTGAGAACGCATCCACTCTCCAGAAGCATGGCGCCTCCCTCATACACATTATCGACCTGAATGGTGCCAGAGATGGTATCCCGGTACACGTCGAACAGATTCTCGAAATCGCTCGGTCCCTAGAGATCCCCGTACAGGTCGGCGGGGGGATCAGGACCTATGAAGACGCGAAGAGGTATTTGGAAGGCGGGGTAGAAAGGATTATCTTAGGAACATCTGCGCTGGCCAATCCACCACTGATCAAGAGGCTGATCCACGAATATGGGGCAAGCCGCATTGTCGTGGCCGTTGATGTAAAAGATGGCGTCGTTGCAATCCAGGGTTGGCAGGAAATGGCAGAGAAACCGTTGTTTGATCTTCTCGGCGAGTTGAAGGAATTCGGAGTGGATTCAGTTCTCCTTACCGACATTAGGAAAGACGGTACGCTCACGAGTCCTAATTTCGAGTTGATTGAAAATGTGCTGGAGTCCCCCTTTAAGGTAATGGTGGCTGGTGGAGTTTCATCAAATGAGGACGTCAAAAACTTAGAAGAGATGGGGGCTTCCGCTGTCGTCATCGGTAAAGCCCTTTATGAGGGCAAGGTCAATCTCCAAACATTGGTAGAAGGGGAGCCTGCCTCCGACGCAAAATCCAGTAGACCTCAAAGCGTAGGTTCGAACCTGGCGAAAAGAATCATTGCGTGCATGGATATCAAAGAAGGAAGGGTGGTCAAGGGCACAAACTACGTACAATTGAGGGATGCGGGCGATCCTGTTGAACTCGGTAAGCTTTACAGCGAAATCGGAGTGGACGAGCTTGTGTATCTCGATATTATGGCGACAGTGGAAAACCGAAACACCCTCTATAATCTCGTAAAGCGGATTTCCCAAAACATCAACATTCCCTTTACTGTCGGCGGTGGGATTAGGGCGCTGGATACGATCAGGGATCTCCTCAAGAACGGCGCTGATAAGGTGTCCATTGGTTCAGCAGCGGTGGAAGATCCCGGTTTTGTGAAAGCTGCTGCTGAGCAGTTCGGCTCGCAGTGCATTGTCATCTCAATTGATCCAAAGCGGGCCGGGGATCACTGGGAGATTTACATTAAGAGTGGCAGAGAGGCCACTGGGATTGACGCAGTTCGGTTTGCCAAACAAATGGAAAGCCTCGGCGCTGGAGAGCTCTTGGTTAATTCTCTTGACAAGGACGGTATGAAGAACGGCTATGATATCGAGCTCTTGAAGGCATTTTCTGAAAACGTCAGCATTCCAATTATCGCATCAAGCGGTGCTGGCAAAAAAAATCATTTCTTGGAAGCTTTTACGGAGGGGAAGGCCGACGCGGCACTTGCTGCAAGTCTCTTCCATTACAGGGAGCTTGAGATTCCTGAGCTCAAAGCGTACTTACGGGAACATAACATACCGATAAGGATATGAACCAATTGCGATTACAACTCAATTGGGAAAAAGAAAACGGTCTGATACCTGCCATCGTTCAAGATGCCGGGACAGGGGTGGTGTTGATGCTTGGCTACATGAATGAGGAGGCACTCGAAAGGACTCTGGAAACGAAAAAGGTGTGGTTCTACAGTCGGTCGAAGGGACGGCTCTGGATGAAAGGTGAAACAAGTGGGAATACTTTAGAGTTTGTCCACATGAAAGCTGACTGCGACAGTGACGCCCTTCTCGTCAAAGCCTTGCCGCAAGGACCGACGTGTCACACAGGGGCAACGTCGTGCTTTAACGAAAGCAAAGTCAACGACATTCTAAGTGAAC
>JBHHZW010000550.1:0-1958 GCA_046758305.1 Bacteroidota bacterium
GGGGGTCGAGTCGATCATCGTGCCAGGGATGGACGTTGAATCGAGTCGCAAGGCCATCGAGCTCGCGGACCGATTCAGCGCTGTCTATGCGTGCGTCGGCATTCATCCACACGACGCATCCAAAGCCAACGAGCAGTTTCTACGGGAGATCGAAGAGTTAAGCACTCATCCGAAGGTCGTCGCGATCGGGGAAATCGGCCTGGATTTCTTCAAGAATTTTTCTCCTCGCGGAGCTCAGGTAGAGGCGTTGAAGAATCAGCTTGACATTGCTCGCCGCCGAAACCTGCCGATTGTCGTGCACAACCGCGATGCTCATGCGGAACTCCTGGATATTATGGAGGAGACCATTCGTGCTGGCGGTTCTTGGCGCAGCAATCTCAATACTCCGTACAGTCGATTTCCGGCTCCGAAAGGTGTTTTCCACGCGTTCTCCGGTGACGCAGCGATGGCGTGGAAACTGATCAACATGGGATTCTACGTATCGATTCCAGGAACCATTACCTTTAAGAATTCTTCCGTTCGTCAGGTTGTCCAAGAAGTCTCGGTCGAACACTGGTTGCTCGAGACGGACTCCCCCTACCTGACTCCGGTGCCTTTCCGTGGGAAGCGGAACGAACCGTCCTACATTGCCTTCATCGCAAAGCGGCTTGCGGAAATTCAGAGTCTCTCTGTTGAAGACGTTAGTCGCGTGAGTAACTATAACATTTTTAAGGTGTTTGGCATCGGTCAACATGAACCCCCCAAGATTGCCTATACATTGAATAACACCCTCTATCTGAACATCACCATCCGGTGCAACGCGGACTGTGTATTCTGTGACCGCAAAGGGGAGGCTGTGATCAAAGGACACAATCTGAGAATCGAGCGCGAACCGACCTCTCACGAAGTGATCAAAGCGATCGGGGATCCTACACATTACAGTGAGATCGCGTTCTGTGGGTACGGGGAACCGACAATTCGACTAGACGTGATCAAGGAAGTGGCGCGATGGGTGAAGGGTCGTGGGGGGAAAGTTCGTCTCAACACGGACGGTCACGGCAATGTCATCAACGGGAGAAACATTGTTCCCGAACTGCTGGGACTAGTCGACAGCGTTTCTATCAGCCTGAACTCCATCGATCCAAAACAGTACGGCGAGTTGATGCGAATCGACGGCCAGCGATTTTTTTCCGTGATGGTGGAGTTTGCCAAGGAATGTGTACGGCATTTCCCCGAAGTAGTGATGACGATCGTCGACCTGTCCGAGGTAGAACAGGAAAAAGCACGACGCTTTGTTGAGCAGGAGATCGGCGCCAAATTCAAGGTCAGACCCTTCTTTTGAGTCGGAGACGCCTGGTGATTCTCCGATCCCTGCTGACCTTCATTTTCTTCCTTCCAATGTTCAGCTCTCATCAGGACGTTGAGCGGTCGACGCTCATGGACATTCTCTGGCATCAGGACCAGAGGAATCTCGGTGGGGGGCGGCTCGAACGATACGTTGCTGATTCGGACTGGCAGGTCCGGATGAGAGCTGCTCTCGCCTTTCCGAGTGTTCAGGACACCTCCGCTCTTCCAGCGCTCCTCGAAGCCCTCTCTGATTCGAGGGAGGAGGTCCGAGTGGCAGCAGCGCTTGCTGTTGGGCAGACTGCAGGATATGTGACCAGCCCAACCACTTCGTGGGCAGCAGGGGGAATCCTGTCTCAATCGGAAGAATCGCCTCTGAACGCCCTTCGGAGCGAAACGTCGACTGCCGTCCAAGGAAGAATCATCGAGGCTCTGGGGAAGTTCGGGTCTGAAACTGCGCCGTCTCGGCTAATCGAATGGGGGCGCCGCAGGGAGGAAGTGGAGACAAGACGTGAACTCGCACACTCCGTGGCCCGGTTTGCCGTGAGAGGTCTAGTCACTGACGAAGCCGCCAGGACGGTCGTTCGATTCTCTGTGATACAAGCAGGAGACCCACGCGGGGACGGATGGGGAGG
>JBHHZW010000551.1:0-1957 GCA_046758305.1 Bacteroidota bacterium
GTATGTACCCGGAGTCGCTCCCGACACTTCCCACACGCCGGGCGCTCTACACGGGAAATCGCGTCTACCCATTCTTCAATGCGAATTTCCGCCTCAAGGGTGATTTTGTGGGCGCTCCCGGTTGGGGGCCCATACCCGAGGACCAGGATACAGTTGCCGAACTGTTGAGTGAAAACGGCTACCGCACCGGCCTGATCGCCGATGTGTATCATATGTTCAAACCGTCCAAGAACTTCTGGCGCGGGTTTGACCAGTGGATGTTCCTGCGCGGTCAGGAGACGGACAAGTACCGGAGTGGCCCGGCTCCGACACAGGAGGAGATCGACTACTGGCTGCCGAAGGAGATACAGAACCCCGGGAAGCTCAGGTTTATCCGCCAGTGTCTTATGAACATGCACGACAGAGTGCGCGAGGAGGACTATTTCAACGCTCGCGTGCTCATCGAGGCCTCACGCTGGCTGGAGCAGAATCAGGATGCGGAGAAGCTCTTCCTGGTGGTGGAAAGCTTCGATCCGCATGAGCCGTGGTTTGTACCCGAACACTATCGCCGCATGTACGATGACAGCGATGGCTCTGAGCAGGTAGCCTCCGGATACGCGAACACGGATAACCTGAGACCGGAACTCCTGCGCAGGACGCGGGCCAACTACACAGGCCTGGTCACCATGTGCGACCGCTGGTTCGGACATCTGTACGAGACCATGCGAACCCTCGGCATGTTGGAGAATACAGTGCTAATTTTCACCACCGATCATGGACATTCCATCGGTGATTACAGGTACATGGGTAAACGCGGATATCCGTCAGCCCCGGAAGTGTACGATGTGCCACTGATGATCCGACACCCGGAAGGCATAGGCGCTGGGAAGCGAAGCAATATGCTGGTTCAGCATACGGATGTGGCCGCGCAGATCCTCGAGTTTGCGGGTGTCGAACCGAAGCAGCCAATAGACGGCAAGCTCTTCTGGAAAGTCGCCATCGAAGATGGCGAGCCGATCCGAGATCACGTGACCGTGGGCTGGGGATCGGCCATGACCGTCATTGACCACAACTGGTGGCTGAACTGTAAGATCAACGGCAGAGGCGTTTTCCTCCGCGATCTGAACGCTGAAAAGCCTTTTGAAAGCAACGTGGCGGATGATAACCCGGACGTGGTCCCGGATCTATTCAAAAAAGGTGTGGCTGATGCGGGCGGCGAATTCCCCGACTTCATTGTTAAACGCGCAGAGGGACAAGCCGACGCGCCCGGGTGCAGCGAACTCGCAGTGAACGAATAGCGGGCGAGGTCTGTGGACTCATGGAGGTATGTTAAAGATAGGCGGGACTTTCCAGTCCCGCGACAAAAGCGTTATGCCAAGTACGTTAAAACCTATCTTTATCGGGTATGATAGGAGGCCGAAATATGCCTGACGAGGAAGTTATAGAAATCATCAGAAGGGAACTCCCTTACTTAACGGAGCGTTTTGGTGTAAAAAGAATAGGTTTGTTTGGTTCTTTTGCCAGGGGAACTCCAGGAAGCGATAGCGATGTAGATATTCTGGTGGAGTTCGGAAGACCGATTGGTCTTAAGTTTATGGAGTTTGCAGATCATCTTGAGCAAGTATTGGGCAGGAAAGTTGATGTTTTAACTCCTGCCGGCATACGGGTATAAGAGTTAAACGAATTGCTCAAGAGATTGAGGAAGGTGTGGTATATGTCTAAACGTGGAGTGAACAAAAGTATCGTTGTTCCAAAGAGTAAAATAGCGGATTTCTGTCGGCGCCACCATATCCGCAAGCTTTCGTTTTTTGGCTCCGTGCTGCGAGACGATTTCCGTCCTGATAGTGACCTCGACGTCCTGGTCGAGTTCGAGCCGGGTCATACACCGGGCTTGGCTTTTTTCGGTATGGAGATCGAACTCTCTGAAATATTCGGACGAAAGGAGGAGTTGTATACTCAAGATTTTCTGAGTCGTTAC
>JBHHZW010000552.1:0-1956 GCA_046758305.1 Bacteroidota bacterium
GCTCGGCCTTGAGTCAAACCATTCGATGTACGAATAATCTCCATAGTTGTATCCACGGGCCTGACGGATGTCACGGTAGAGTCGGCCGAACCCGTCTCGATGCGTCCCAAGGGACACGTTCGCAACGTAGAGGGCCCAGTAGTCGGGATCCGTTCGCAACAGATCAATTGGAAATCCTGCATGGATACCAGAGGCGATGGTTCCCGGCTGAATAACGATGGCTAAATGCTTCCCGCTAATCGCGTGGGGTAGATCCAGCGTTTGCTTTTTGAGCATCTTTCCCTTGATGCTTTTGCCGATGTTTTCTAGAGCCTGTGTCACCGACATGACAACGTCGTCATCCTTCGTGCTCAAAGCGATGACTAAATTCCCAGGTACGTAGTAGGTCTTGTAAAATGCAAGCACATTCTCTCTCGTCACTGCCTTAAGTCCCTCGACCGTGCCGAACGGCGCATGTCCATACGATGTTCCTTCATGGATGAAATTATCTATTGCGGAGAGTCCAAGTAGTTCAGTATTTTCCAATCGGTACGTGGAGCCGATGTCCTCGAGAATCTCCTGCCGTTCTCTGTCCAACTCTTCCTGCGCGAAGAGAGGCTGTGTGAACAACGGGTGAAGGACCGTTTCTACATATTGAGATAGCACGTTGCGCGGAACGCTCATCGAAAACGTTGCGGTTTCCTTTTCTGTGCTTGCTGTAGGTTTTGCCGCAGACCCCCACGGTCGGACGATTTCCGCTAGCTGTTCCTTCGTGACTGGAGCTTTCGGGTCACCGTAACTCCCCTTGAGCATCAGGCGAGCCGTGAGATAGGCAAGTCCCTCAAGACCGGCTGGGTCAAAAGCGGACCCAGCCTTCACCATGATTTTGACCTGCACGAGTTCGGCGGGCGTATCGAGAACAACTGTTCTGATTTTTGATACCTGCGCAGGGCTCTGGATGCGGCAAAAAACGATCAGAGCAAAAAAGAGCAAGGTCATAAGGGTTTGTGCGCTCGATTTCATTGACATACTCCTATTAGGGTTTAGAATTCAGCTGTTGACTACCGAGGTCGTCAAGCGATCACTGCTCTGGTTCATGCGACATCGTCACGATGACACGGTTGTTCGATACAAAGAAATTCGTGGCGAACATGTCAATGTCCATCGGTTGGAGCTTGTCAACGGACGCGACGAGCTTGTCGAGCACGTTCGGATCGCGCTCGAACCGGTAGTACCAGGCAAGGATTTGGGCGACGCTCGCAGGACTGTCCAGCGAGGCGAGGAAATCGTACCGGTACTTGCTTTTCACGGTTTCGAGGATGTTTGCAGCTTCGGGCATTGCGGAGAAATTCTTCAGCCCATCAAATCCAGCGATGATGTCCTGGATCACTTCCTCCATGTACTGTTTACCCTTCTCGGAGTACTGTTCTTTGAAGAGTCTGGCGGTTGCAGCCACGAGACGGGGATCAAAACCTTCATACGTGGCCTTGCCGCCGTCAAAATAGAATTCGCTGGCGGTCTTCTTTTCGTATCGGAGTTTCCTAAACAGCGGTGCAGATTCAGACGCGAGAAGCTCTGGAAGAACCTGTCCAACCGCTGTTTCTGCACTCCCCGTTCTGTGTCCGGAGAGCTTGTAGGCAACGGAGACCCGCGGGGGGACATCGGATTCCCAGGGGACATGACCACGCCGTTCCTCCTTTTGTGGTGGGTCTTCAACGGTCACATCGGGCGTCGGTAAACTCTGCCAAGTTCCGTAGTGCCGCCGAATCTTTGGAAGCAATTCATTTGTGTCAACGTCTCCAGTGATGACCAACACACAATTGTTCGGTCGGTAGTATGCTTGGTAGAATTTCACTGCTGCGTCATAGTGATTCGGCATGTCCAGAACGTCTTGGTAGTAACCGATGGTGGTGTGACCGTATGAATGTACAGGATAGGCAAGCTCCAGCATCTTTTCGCTCATCTTCAAGCCCGGGT
>JBHHZW010000553.1:0-1952 GCA_046758305.1 Bacteroidota bacterium
AGCTACACCATGCCGTTACCTAACTCCTTGTCCGAAATATCGGGGCAACTCCATTTTGAAGTGGAACCGAAATGGCACAAATATCAGTTGTTAGCTAAAGAGGATACAAAGATTTCAGGAACACTATGAAATTGGACATGGTGAGAGGGAGGAACATCCTTGTGCTCTCTGGAGGAGTTCTCTCGATCATAGCTGTGATTACGGTGCTTAACTTTACCACCCAACAAGACCTCTCTCCAGCATCAGACCAATCGGAGAGTAGTTCAGATAACACTACCCTGAAGGGAGAGGAGAATATTTCAGTGTATATAGAACGGAAGTTAGCTGAGGGCAAGAAACCTAATCGGCTCGTCAAGGAGAAAAGTCCCTATCTCCTCCAGCATGCCTTTAATCCAGTGGACTGGTACCCGTGGGGGGAGGAGGCCTTTGAAAAGGCTCGAAAGGAAGACAAGCCGATTTTCCTTTCCATCGGATACTCGACGTGTTACTGGTGTCATGTGATGGAGCGA
Source organism: Bacteroidota bacterium (assembly GCA_046758305.1). Classification (GTDB taxonomy): domain Bacteria; phylum Bacteroidota; class Ignavibacteria; order UBA10030; family JAZGDE01; genus JAZGDE01. The sequence goes on from JBHHZW010000553.1 coordinate 510, forward strand.
GAAGTGTTTGAGAACGATTCTATCGCTGCACTCATGAACAAGTATGTCGTGAGCATTAAGGTCGACCGGGAGGAGCGTCCCGACGTGGATCGCGTGTACATGACCGCAGTACAAGCAATGACGGGAAGTGGCGGTTGGCCGATGTCGATGTTCTTAACGGGCGACCTCAAGCCATTCTATGGTGCGACCTACATTCCACCAACAGCGAATTTTGGTCGACCTGGATTTCCGGATGTCCTGAAGCGCATCCACGAGGTCTGGACAACTGATCGCCGGCAGATCACGCAGATCAGCCAGCAAATGGGCGACTATCTCAGGCAGTCGGCTGATCCGGAAGTGAAGCTCGTGGAGGCAAACAAGCTGGCCCTGGAGCGCGGGTTCGATTCATTTTCAAAAAGCTATGACGCAACTCATGCTGGTTTTGGAGGAGCACCCAAGTTTCCGCGACCTGTGGCGTTTAATTCTCTTTTTCGCTATTACGCCCGCACTGGCGAACAGAGCGCGCTCGACATGTCTCTTGAAACGCTCAAGCGGATGGCAAGCGGTGGGATGTACGATCACATTGGCGGTGGCTTTCATCGGTATTCAACTGATGAGCGCTGGCATGTCCCACATTTCGAAAAAATGCTCTACGACCAGGCACAGTTAGTCGTGTCCTATCTCGAGGCATATCAGATCACCCATGACGACTTCTACGCCGAGGTGGCTCAAGACGTATTGGCCTACATTCAGCGGACGATGACGCATCCGAACGGTGGATTCTATTCCGCTGAGGATGCAGAAAGCGCGACGGACTTCGCGAAGCCTGAGGAAAAGGAGGAAGGCGCATTCTATACCTGGAAAAAAGAAGAGATCGATGGCATTCTTACACCGGAAGAGGCGAGGGTAGTCAGCTATACTTATGACGTGCGGGAGAAAGGGAACGTCCTCTACGACCCCCATCAGGAGTTTGTCGGGGAAAACATCCTCTACCTTGCGCACTCGCCTGAAGAAACAGCAAAGCAATTCAATCTCTCTGTTGCAGAAGTAAAGGAACGTATTGCTACCGCCAGGAACAAACTATTTCAGGAACGAGAGAAGCGTCCGAGACCGCATCTTGACGATAAGATCTTAGTGTCCTGGAATGGTTTGATGATTTCTGCGTTCGCACGCGCACATCAGGTTTTTCGTGAAATCGAGTATCTGAAATCCGCTGAACGATCCGCTGCGTTTATGCTGCAACGTTTGTATGATGCAGGAACAAAAACGCTGCTGCGCCGTTATCGAGATGGCGAGGCTCGGTACGATGCGCATCTTGAGGACTATGCTTTCTTTACGCAAGGGCTGCTGGACCTCTACGAAACCACGTTCGATATTCGCTGGCTGAAAACGGCGGTCGAATTCACGAATCAGCAAATTTCGCTTTTCTATGACAGGGAAAACGGTGGCTTTTACGACATCTCC
>JBHHZW010000554.1:0-1949 GCA_046758305.1 Bacteroidota bacterium
TATACAACAGGAAGGATTTGAACCCTATTTTCTTGTTGTGTCAGGTGATCTGGGCTACAAGGGTTCAGACCACGAGAGGGGAAGTCAATTCGTTTCTGCAGTAGCACGACTTCTCAAAATTCCCTGCCGGCGGATTGTGTGCTGCCCAGGAAACCACGACATTCAGCTAACACAGAAGGAGCAGCCATTCCAGAACTATATGAAAGCGGCTTTTGGGGTGTTGGAGGAGAGTACGAGGGTGTCGGTGAGTCCCGTCACCTGCTATCAGTGTGAGGGCGTGAACTTGTTCATCATCAATTCTTGCTACCACCTCGATCATCGATACGGAAAAATCCATGCCGAGGAACTTAGGAAAAAAATCAAAGAAGGCGACTCAAGCGGACCGCGAATTGCGGTTGTTCACCACCATTCGATTCCTGTATTTGATGGGGATACTTCAGCCATAGTGAACGCATACGAGTTCTTGAGTATTCTAGTGGACTCGGGATTTGATCTTGTCCTCCATGGTCACCATCACATAGCGCTGTCGTTGACAGTTGGGAACCGTACGAAGCTTGTTGGTGTAGGCAGCGTGAATTATCCGCCGGAGCGTAATCTCAATAACCAGTTTAACATTCTGGAGTTTGGAGTTCGAGTCTGTCGATTCCGATACGTTGCGGACGCGTCTGGGAGGGGCATTCTTGGGGCATGGAAGTCAGAGGTGACACCGTGGTGAGAGGCATTTTTGTTGTCTTCGAGGGTCTCGACGGATCGGGAACGACAACGCAGGCTACCCTTCTCCATGAGTCGCTTGTCAAGATGGGACGGAGATCGGTATTGACTTCGGAGCCAACGAATGGACCGGTGGGTAGTGTGATCCGCCAGGTCATGACTAGGCGTTTGATGTTTTCGCCGCAATTGGGAATTGTGGATAGGTTTCTTGCATATCTGTTCGCGGCAGATCGTTTTGATCACGTGTATAACGAAGTTAACGGGATACTTGCTTATGTGCGTGGTGGGATTGATGTAATCTCAACTCGCTATTACTTGTCATCGTTTGCATACCATGTCAGTTCAGAAGAGGACATCGAGCGGGTGCGGTTATTGAACGCGGAGTTCCCCATCGCCGACCTGACGGTGTATTTAGAGTGTTCGGTCGATCTTGCACTGGAACGGCTGAGTAGGTCCCGTCAAGTATTTGAGCGCTACGAGAATGAAGCGAAACTCAAGATGGCGAAGCGAAACTACGAAGAAGTGCTCGACTCTTTCAAAGGGAAGGTGGTGCAGGTCGATGGGTCGCTGCCGCGGGAGCAACAGCATGGGCGCATATTGTGTGAGGTGTTAAAACTTCTGGATCAACGGAAGGACGTAGTGGACTGAGGGTCTTGGGCAGAGATGGAGTTTCAACGGGTTCAGTCACTTGATGAGATTTGGAACGCGGCTCGTGAGAAGTGTGAGCATGGGCCATTGTTCAATCTGCTCTTGGCATTTGAGTTTCCGATTACGTTGGTGGAGTCGACTTTCGTGAGTTTACATGAAGATAGGGCGAAGGAATGGCAGAGCGAGACACCTCCGGAAACTCTCCCGTTTTCACATGGTCATTTCTTTAAAGGCGAGAAGGGGATCCAACATGTGATCGGAGAGTTAAGGGGTAAGAGGGGGAGCCGCCGTGCTCTGGTGAGCCTTATCGATATGGACGATATTGTTGGGCATGGCGACGAGCCGATCCCTTCGTTTATGGTTGCGCAGTTTGGGATCGAGGCTAGGGTTATTTATGCGACCTCGTACTTTCGTGCGCTAGAAGTCAATAAGTTCCTCCCGGTTAATATTGCTGAAATATGTTTGCTGTTAAGGAGAGTACAGGAGGAATTTCAATTCCTTGAAATCGTTCGCTTTGTGCTGATGGCGTTTCGCGCATATGAAGATCCTGAGTTTGTGTTGGATCGAGCGCGTATCGATATGCAGCCTCG
>JBHHZW010000555.1:0-1945 GCA_046758305.1 Bacteroidota bacterium
GATAATTTCCCGAATAGGTTTTTTCTGAAGCGACCGGCTGACTGCCAACTCAAAGGTGCTCAAGCAGATGCGCTCGTCCTCGTCCTCCGGAAGGATCGGAACGCGAAGCAATGGAGAGAGGGCAAGCAGGGAGCCAAGGTTCTTGAGGAACGAGCGGCGGGAAAGATCCGCGATGGATAATGTCATGGGTGCAATCTAGAATGGTGGTTCCTCCAATCGCCCGGGAGGCGGTGGTGGCGGTTCAAGCTCCTCAAATGATGGATAGGCAAGATTTTCAAATCGCGCATACTCCTTGATGAACGTCAGCTGGATCTGTCCAGTCGGCCCGTTTCGCTGTTTTCCCACAATGATTTCGGCGATCCCCTCAGCTGGCGTCTGCCCGTCTTCTAGAAACTGTTCCCTGTACAATTCCGGGCGATGCACGAAGCATACCACGTCCGCGTCCTGCTCGATTGCGCCTGATTCGCGGAGGTCTGAGAGCACCGGACGCTTGTTGGCCCGAGCCTCGACCGCTCGACTCAGCTGCGAAAGCGCAATCACCGGAATGTTCAATTCCTTGGCGAGGGCTTTAAGCGACCGAGAGATTGCCGAGATCTCCCGCTCTCTCGTCTCGGCATTCTTAGGTCCCTGCATCAACTGCAGATAGTCGACGATCACGAGTCCGACACTGTGCTCCGCTTTCAGTCGACGTGCTTTGGCCCGCAACTCGAGAATACCGAGCGCAGCCGTGTCATCGACGAAGAGTCGAGCCTTCAGGAGTTTGTCGATGCGGTTTACCAAGCGCTGCCACTCCTCATTGGAGAGTCGTCCTGTTCGGACGCTATGTGCGTTGACGCGCGATTCAGCGCAAAGAAGACGAAGAACAAGTTGCGTATTTGACATCTCAAGGCTAAAAATACCAACGGGCAGGTCGTGATCAACTGCCGCGTTGCGAGCAATCGATACGGCCAGTGCCGTCTTGCCGGTCGACGGACGGCCGGCAATGATCACAAGGTCAGAGGGCTGAAATCCACCTGTGAGGTTGTCCAGCTGCGTGAACCCGGAAGGCACGCCCGTGACACCGCTGTGTCGACCGTGGATGGCCTCCAGCATTTCCATCGTATCGTGAATAGCAGTGTTAATCGCCGTGAAGCTTTTCTTCAGCCGACGCTCAGAGATCTGGAAGATTCTCTGTTCCGCATCATCGAGCAAGTCAAGTGCGTCCTCCGACTCATTGTACGCACGATTCGTTACTTCTGCCGAAGCAGCGATGAGACTCCGGAGGAGAGCTTTCTCCAGAACGATCCGTGCATGGTATTCCACGTTCCCGGCGGACGTGACTCGCCCTGTCAGCTCGGTCAGGTAGACCGGTCCACCAATCCCCTCGAGTTGTCCACGACGCCGCAACTCTTCCGTCAGCGTCACGAGATCGACGGGCTCGCTCTTCTCAAACAGTGCAACCACCGCTTGAAAAATCCTCCGATGTGCCTCTTTATAGAAACTATCCTCATCGAGAATTTCCAACGCCTTGGAAATGGCCTCGCGGTCGATCAACATGGCCCCCAACACCGCCATCTCCACATCTACCGCCTGGGGTGGGATCCGCCCCTCACCTGCTTTCAGGGGCTGTCGTTCGGGGCTAAAGCTCTGTCGGATGATTTCAGCCATCGATGAGAGCTTATGAACCTCCTTTCTTCATTTCGTCATACAGTCGGCGCAGCATCTGCATGTCTTCCCAAACCTGCTTCTTGGCCGCGGGATTCCGCAGCAAGTACGCCGGGTGATACGTACACAGAACCAAAATGCCTTGGTAGTCTAGGAATCGGCCCCGAAGTTTGCCGATGGACAACTTGGTCTCCAGCAATGTCGAAGCAGCCACCCCGCCAAGACAGCAAAGATATTCCGGCCGGATGATTTCGAGTTGGCGGTCCAGGTAGCCGCGGCAGTTGTCCACTTCGTCCGGTAG
>JBHHZW010000556.1:0-1944 GCA_046758305.1 Bacteroidota bacterium
GCCTGCACCCATCGTAGAGGAAGGTCAGGTCAGAAGGGCTTAGCTTGTAGTTCATCATGGTCCCCTGAGATTGTCATCTGACGGCAGGCACCACCGTTGGTAATGGCGCGGAGGCTAATCGCCGTCGGTATGGATGTCATGGTTGACCTATTTCAGTCTTCGACGTGCCGGTCTCACATGATAGAGCGCAGAGTCTTCCTTCACCATATGGGCGCGTTCTTCTGGAAATACCCTTTCAAAAATCAACTCTGCCTTACTGAATAGATTGCTGCTTTCCGCCTTCAAATAGCGTGCTGCCATCCGGCAGTATTCAGGATCTACTTCAACTCCGATGCTGTTCCTTTGGTGCTTGAACGCTGCAACCATCGTTGTTCCTGTGCCGCAGAAGGGATCAAGGACCGTGTCTCCGACAAAAGAAAACATACGAACTAATCGAGAGGCTAGTTCGAGAGGAAAAGGGGCAGGATGGTGCTTCAAGGAGGCACCCGGTATGTTCCATATCTGCTGAAACCAACGATCAAAATCCTTCTTATCTATCATGCTCTGACGTCTTTGCTCCTCAGTTGGTTTGCGATAACCACCCGGTTTACGCTGCATTAAGATGAATTCCATGTCGTTCTTGATGATCGCATTTGGTTCATAAGGCTTTCCCAAAAACTTTGATCCGTTTGGAACTTCATAAGATGCGTTCGCGATTTTATGCCAAATAATGGGATTCAGGTTATCAAAACCAATTCGGCGGCACATCACACTAATGTCAGCGTGAAGGGGAAATACCAGATGCCTTCCAAACTTCCGCCTCGCTACGCACACGTCCCCTACCACACACACTAGCCTACCGCCCGGGACAAGAAATCTGAAAACATGTCTCCAAACCTTTTCCAGTTCCCCAAGGAAGCTCTCATAGTCCTGGATGTGTCCGAGTTGATCGGGATTCTCATTGTATCGCTTGAGATTCCAGTAAGGTGGAGACGTAACAACGAGATGGACCGATTCGTCGCCTATAAATGAAAGGTCCCGAGCATCGCCATTGATTAACCTGTGAAATGTTGACGACATGGCTTTATACGAAGGTTCTCACGTGACCAATCAACACTTTTGCAAAGCGTTCGACCGACAAGTCCTCCGCGGACAATTTGTAAATACCGCGGAGCCCATCCTGACTCGTCGAGGTGATGAATGCGGAAGCGCTGTAGTACCTTTCCAACACGAGTTTTCGGCAAAACAATTCATAGCGCTTGACGTAAGATGCGCCAATGAACTCAGGCAGCACTCTAAAATGCGGCTCTTGGACCCTAACAGGTCTATTGGACGCGTCACACAGTCCTCAAGCATGAAGAAATAGCCCAGAAACGGCTGTGGACTATCGAGATATGCCTTCTCTCGGAAGGCTGTCCAGAGGTCGAGCGCGCTACCCATGGCTTCTTCAGTTCGGTTGTTGAAATTGTTGCCGAAAGACGGACCGACTTGAGACTTGGCCTCTATGGCTGCAATCAGTATTCGCCCCTTAACAACGAGGAGATCCCATTCTTTGGTGGGTCTGAAGAAACCGGGCAGGTTAACCGCTTTCTTCTTGAAAATGTACTCTTCAGGCAGGCCTGTCTGAATTATCAGGTCTGTAAAAAGGGAGATAACTCCATCCATCTGAGCCCCACCGGTCACGGCACTGCGCAGGCCTTGATCCGCTTTGCCTCTCTGCTCTTGTTTTTGCCGCTGCGCGGCTCTGGTCTGCCAGTATTGGGCAACGGCTCGCTTCGTCAGTTCCGATAGGTTCTGCAGAATTCGATTCTGTTCCATAACCCAGTCACTATAGCACTATAGCAGATTCAGGGATTTTTTCCATAAGCTCAGCGACGTGCTCTGTTGCGCGTCCACTGGAGCGCCTTGCCAAGGACTGAGAGGACTGAGGGTTACCCATTACTTTTTGCTATCGAAATATTCCGA
>JBHHZW010000557.1:0-1944 GCA_046758305.1 Bacteroidota bacterium
AGACCCGCTACCAGTAACGCTCCGATGGAAAGATAGGGATTAACAGCAGCATCAACAGCTCTGTATTCCATTCTTCCACGGGACGCAATCCGCAGCAGACTTGTCCGATTTTGCCATCCATAGTCCTTGTACAAAGGAGCCCAGTACCCTCGGTCCCAGAACCGCTTGTACGAATTAACAGTCGAGGCAGTTATTGCGCAAATGGCGTCTGCGTGGGCGAGAACTCCTCCAGCAAAATGAAGCGCAAATTGCGAAAGTTTGGCGGGGCCCTCCTCTTCATAGAGCACATTCTTGCCGTTCTTGTCTACCATGCTGAAGTGGTGATGGTGTCCATTAGCCGACATTCCCACAAAGGGCTTCGGCATAAAGCAGGCAATAATTCCGTGTTTTCGAGCTACTTCATTAGCCACGTGTCTGTAGGTGGTTAGGTTGTCCGCAGTTTTCACAGCAGTATCATGATGGAAGTTCAACTCAAGCTGTCCGGGGGCATCTTCGTGGTCGCCCTGAACCATATCGAGGCCCATGGCCTGCGCATAGCTAATAACGTCTAAGAAGACGGGTCGTAGTTGTTCGAATTGCGCTATGTGATAGCAGTAAGGTTTAGTGGTTCCGGTTAATCCTCCCTTCTCATCTTCCTTCAGCCACATCATTTCGGGTTCAATGCCTACGAGGAAAGTGTATCCGAGTTCCTTCTCGAAATCAGACACTATGTCTTTCAGGTTTCCGCGACAGTCAGCGTCGAAAGGTCTGCCGGTCTCGGTGTCGAAGCAGTCGCAGTAAACTCGCGCGATGCGTGGTTCCCAAGGTAGAATCTTGAATGTTTCAACTTCGGGAATGCCGACTAACTCTGACTCGTGAGCTCCAAAACCGATGTAGTTTCCGTAACGGTCCATGAAAAGATTTGAGACGGAGCCATATACGAGTTGATAACCACTTTGACAGACTGTCTCAAAATGCTGTGCAGGAAAGCCCTTGCCGACAATTCGTCCCGTTACGCTTATGTGCTGATAATAAACGTATTTGACCCCTTGTTTCTCGATCATGCCTTTTATTTCTTTTACCTTTTCAGCTCTGCCGGACGCATTTACCGTTTCGTCCAAATTCTTTCGCATAGCTTATGATCTCCTTTCGAAAAGTCGAGGATGTGAATTTTTATTCATCGACGATAATAGCCGGTGCCGATAATAATCTTATGATGAGGTCTGACAAATATGAGTTCTCGTCCTTGGTCTGGAGAAGTTAAAGTCCGTCTGTTGGGTCAAGATGACCTCATTAAACTGGGATTATCGAACCTACGAGAAATGCTCGACCTCAACGAAAAAGCCCTAGTGGATTACTTTGAAGATAGAGTGATCTATCCGGGTTTTCATTATGTGTGGGTCAGAAAAGAAAGTAAGAATAGACTCAAATCGATGCCTCTTGCATCTCCGGGGCAGAAAATCGCTCATCATTTGTGGGTAGCATATTTTCCTGAGAACCCGGATCGTTTTGGATGCCAGAATGTCACGGGTTTGGAAGTACTGAACGATCCCGACACTGGCATGCCGTTGGCTGTCATGGATGGAACCGCAATTACTAATCTTAGAGTTGGCCTCATGGCTGGGTGCGGCGCCAAGTATCTTGCGCGCGAAGACTCAGAGACCCTCGGGTTTATCGGAACCGGCATGCAAGCTAGAAATATCCTGTTGGCAATCATGTTGGTTCGACCCAAAATACAACAGGTTCGTTTGTCCGCCAAGACTCGGCCGGAAATCGATGTTTTCATCGATGACATGCGACACCATCTTCCGAATCTTGATTTCTACGTGGCACGAGACTTGGAAGACGCAGTAGGCCCTGCGAATATCAAGGTCACGGCGACCTCTGCCCAAGCGCCTTTACTAAAGAAGGACTGGGTTAGGCCGGGCGATCTGTACATCCACGTCGCGGGTTGGGAAGATGACT
>JBHHZW010000558.1:0-1943 GCA_046758305.1 Bacteroidota bacterium
TTTAGTATGAGCCTGGGGTTTGGTTGGACGCGGCTACACATCGGAATGTGGTCTCCCAGGGGACAGCGAAAATGGAAGTATTAAATGCTCGGATATTATAGTGAGTGCCTATAATTACTCCGGACATTCGTTCCACTCGCGACCATCGATCAGGCGACCAGCGGCCTTTTTGCCGACACGTGTAAATTGATCCTTGGTCGGCAGTTCTTCCCGCACGGTATCAACATGTGGTAGCCACTCGCCCCACTGTTTGAAGAAAAACGGTACCCCGGCCTCTTGGCACTGATCTCTGAGAGACCGCACCCAGTCTGGATGCATTGGCCGCGCTTTAGGACCCGATTCACCACCTGCGATGACCCAGCGGATCCCATCGTACACAGGTCGCCAATTCTCACGGGTCCCAAGCATCCCGAGACTTATCGGGCCCAGCAACGGTTCACAGCTTACAAACCTGACCGCAGCGGGGCACTGAAGAAGAAGTGGAATCCGCTCATCGGCTGCGGGCTGGTCCTCGGCGCTGATGCCTAACCAGACGTTCGGAAGAGGCCACTCCTGCGGAGGTTCCGCCGGAGACGGCATAAATTCCTGTCCAGAGGGAGAAGACTGGTAACTCAGCATCTGTCTACATCAGAGCACCTGATCGGGAGTTGATCTTTCGGCGGTAGCAAACCATTCCAGAGCCCGGTGCGGTCGTTTCGTCAATATCTGGAAAACATGCTGACGGCTCACGGCCATTGTGCCAAAGATCACTGCGGTAAATTCGAAAGGCACTTTCTCGTGGAACAAATCTCCCATGCTATTAACGAAGATACGACACGGTTTCCGCCACCTCAGAGGATGCTCGACGCGATCGTAATGGCATCGCACATCACTGAAATTGCGACCTGCGGAAGCATATATCCGAGGGAATAGTCGTTCTGCGTAACAGTGCTTGCATCCGGAGCTAACCTTATTGCAGCCGGTTACAGGATTCCATACTTTGTTGGTCCATTCGATCGTCGTCGTACCCATATTGTTTTTCCAGCTGGCGCTATTCTGATCGTCGCCGCGTGTTCTGTTAACCGTTCGAATTCCACCCTCGCCACCGTGAGCTATCCCGTATGGCCGAAGCCGCCGGAGCCTCGGTCGGTCCCGTCCAGCTCGTCGATTTCTTCGACGATCATCCGGGAAACCGGCGCGACGACGAGCTGAGCGATCCGCATGCCGTGCTCGATCGTCACCATCTCGCTGCCCAGATTGATCAGAGCAACCTTCACCTCGCCACGATAGTCGGCGTCGATCGTGCCCGGCGAGTTGAGCACAGTGACACCGCGTTGCACCGCAAGCCCAGATCGCGGTCGCACCTGTCCCTCGTATCCGATCGGCAGGGCAATCGCGAGGCCGGTCGGGACCAGTGCCCGGCCGCCCGGATCTATCTGCAGAGGATTGGACAACGCTGCGCTGAGGTCCATTCCGGCTGCCTGCGCGCTCATATAGCGGGGTAGCGCTGCTTCCTCCCGGATCCGGCAGATCTTCAGCTTCATCAGGACCTCTGTAAAACGAACAGTTCCTTCTCGTGCCGGCGTCGGCAGACGGTGTAGCGCTAGCATATTAAAGGAGCCGCACTAAATGGCATGCTCTCTATGTAACTCCTACAAAACGGATACGATAAAAGGCGACATTCAATATGGGTTGGTTCCCTGAAGCCGAGCACTCCATCTTGTTCCCCGAAAAACATTGGCAATGGACCACAAAAGGCTTTTGGATTGACATCGGTAAGTTGGAGTAACATTACATATGTTGCCCTGTGTAATTTCTTGCGTATGATGGATTCCTCCAAGTCGTTGAATGGTAGACCAACGCGAACATAGAAATTTTTTACTTCAAATCGCTCGATAGTATCATCATCGTTCGGCCAATCCAAAAAACGTCCAGGACAGTTTCTCCTCACGCCTCGATAGTAT
>JBHHZW010000559.1:0-1941 GCA_046758305.1 Bacteroidota bacterium
CTCGCCACGTGTTTCACACGAGCGAGGCCTATTGTTTGCAGGAGAAGTATAGGGTCTCTTTTCACTCAAACTCCCACCACCTCAACCTTTCCCCAGTCATACATTCACTGGCTTAGCGGGCAACAGCTTTTTGTGGGTCGTAGCCGGATGTACTCAGCACAGTTTCGAGTATTTCGGCACGCTTCCGATGTCGATACATCTCATCGCGAAGGAAGTCGTGTAGATCATCTACGCTCAACAGCAGATCATGAAAACGCTCCTGGTCGCGAACCAACTGTGCCCCAAGGAACCAAAGGCCTGTATTTGTATATGTCGACCGCACACTTACACGTTCACTGACCTCGATAAGGACCTCCGCGAGGTCCCAATCTGATTTGGGAACTACTGGCATAAATTCTGCGAGGGCCTTCGCACCCCTTCTAGTCCAAGCATCTATAGGCTGGAGGTATACTTTGTTCCCAACTACATCTTCATCAATCTCAAACGCATCCACGATGTCACGAAGATACAATGACGCTATCTTGTTACCAATGCCACGAATGGCAACCAGCCTATTCCAGGCCCTCTTAACATCGCCCGACTGTGCCAGCGAGAGAGCCCATTGGACTATATTGAAGTTGAAGTCTTCGAGCGAACTGACCAGACGGCTAGCAGAACTGTGTCTATTATCTGAGGGAGTCAAGGGATTGTTTTTCTTGTTGGCCTTTTTCCCGTCAGCCGGAAATCCACCCCTCTTGAGAAAGTTGTCCCATAGCTTCTCTTCAAAGTCTTGTCCGGGGATTTCTCCATCATATAGCTCTACAGCTTCCACGGCAAAAGCGCTGTAGTATGGCGAACGTCCCTGTCGTTCAAATGCAAACGATGACAAGAACCATTTAAAAGCCGCTCGCCAATCTTCCAACATTGAGTGGATTTCGTTTTGGTCACGAAAACCCAAAGGATGCCAGAAGAACCAAGCAAGTCGATTGACAGTCTGGACTATTCTCTCTAGTTCCACTGATGCTCCTCCCTTTGGGAAACCTGCTTCGACTTTACGACTGGCCACCCTCGCGATAGGACTGCCAGCCCCCACCCCCGCACAGATCATAGCAAGCAGTTCTCCCGCAGCGGTCTCCCTCTGATTATACCCCAACGGCGGCGTTTGCACAAATGCAAACCACCCCGCTTTCTTCACCTCCACCGGTGCCGGTGGGCGAAAAATGCGGGGCGGCGTCCTGAGCCTTGTCCTGGTCGGACTTTCACCGACAAGCAACGAGAGCTTCAGGGTACACTATGCGCTTGCTGGGCAGCACCCAGCTAGCGCTAAGCCCCTATGCAGTCTCGCCCAACTCCTTGACTGTTACGCTCTGAATCAGCTTGATGTTTACCCTGAGCCATTCATTGACCAACTCCTGAAGGTCAACTTCTTTTTCATCTGCTAGTTGACTCAAGAAGTCATCTACATCCGGTTCAAGGTAAACTGGGAAGCTGAACTTGGCACCAGGAGCGTAGAACTTACCGCGCTCACCTTTAGAAAAATCATACTCTGCTTTCATAGATTTCCCTCTCGATACTGTCTTGCCTCTCTGCTTATAGCTTTTCGTGCCGAAATGATGCGAATCTCGCACAAGTTTTCGCCCACTTGTTCAAACATGTGCACAACGACACGTAAGACCCCACCGCTATCAACACCCAGCGTTATCCACCGATCTTCGTATTCACTGTGTTCTTCATCGTAGATAGAAAGTTGATTGGAATCACGAAACACGGTTGCTGCTTTACGAAAAGACACTTTGTGTTCGTGGATGTTTGCCCTCTCTTTTGCAGGGTCCCACTCGAATTTGTAATCCAATTGCCCCCCTTGTAGAGCTGATCACTCGCCTTGATTATACACCAACGGCGGCGTTTGCACAAACGCACCCCGCCCCGCTTTCCTCACCTCGACCAGTGCCGGTGGGCGAA
>JBHHZW010000560.1:0-1940 GCA_046758305.1 Bacteroidota bacterium
AGCGGGTGGAAGCTTCGTAATCAAAGTGTGAGTGCATGCCGGAAAAGTGTACGTTAGCCGTGAACTCCCCCCTAAAGTGATGGAAACGCTCCGTGCTGCGGCAGAGATTTCCGGATTGGGGGTGAACCAGCACGATCGGCCAGTCTCGAGAAGTGAACTGTTGGAAGGGACACGCTGGTGCGATGTATTAGTCTCACAACTCATCGACCGGATCGACGCGGAGGTGTTTGATGCGAATCCGAGGCTGAAGCTAGTGGCCAACTATGCGGTCGGGTTTGACAATATTGACATTGCAGAGGCATCACGGCGAAGAATTCCTGTCTCGAACACGCCGGGTGTGCTGACCGAGACTACAGCCGACCTGACGTGGGCGCTTATCATGTCGGTTGCCCGACGGGTGGTTGGAGCAGATAGGTTCATGCGCGCAGGGAAGTACGAGGGATGGGCACCCATGCTCCTTCTGGGACAGGACGTGTATGGAAAGACGCTGGGTATCGTCGGACTGGGGCGGATCGGCTATGCCGTTGCAAAGCGCGCGGGCGGCTTCAGTATGCGCGTTCTCTACAGCGATGTCGAGCGAAAGCCGTACGACCAGGAAGTGAAGGCGACCTTTGTCGACTTGGATACGCTCCTGCGACAATCTGACTTCTTGACGCTTCACCCCTTCCTGGACTCCGGTTCTCGCCATCTCATCGATGAGCCTCAGCTCAAGATGATGAAACGCACTGCGTACTTGATCAACACAAGCCGAGGTCCGGTTGTCAACGAAAGGGCTCTTGTGAAGGCTCTCCGGGAGGGCACGATAGCCGGTGCCGGGTTGGATGTGTATGAACGGGAGCCGGAAATGGAGCCTGAACTGGCGGAACTCGAAAACGCTGTTGTGCTGCCACATATCGCGAGTGCAACGACCGAGACGCGCACTGTGATGGGGATGATCGTCGTCGAGAATACGCTTGCTGTGTTGCGCAGTGAAAGGGCACCAACATGCGTGAACCCTAAAGTCTATGATAGAGACTGAAACGGAGGATGGGACAAAGACGATCACTTCAGTTGGCGAATTTCAGGCATCGCACTACTGGAATGGTTCTTTGACTGCTCTGTGCTCCCCGCCTGAGTGTTAGGGGCTTGCGAAGGCGGGCAGGTGTGGTTGGTGTTTCTTACGTCTTCTTGATTAAACCACCGAGGTCACAGAGGTTCACAGAGAGCAAACCCTAATTTAAGGAGAATGGGAGCGAAGTTCGCTTCGGGCGAATAAACAAGGTAAGAGGTACTGTCCTGCACAGGGAAAGATCAATGATCTTCGAGGAGAATCAAGGATGCGATCGAAAATTGCACTGGTGCTTGTTCTAATCACAATCCCGCTGGTGATCGGGTTAGCCATCGGATACGGAGTCGGCTCGGCACGAGTTCAGCCGGTGGAATTGGTTGAACAGGACACCGCGCCCTTTGAATGGGTACAGACTGCTGAAAGAGACCCGGATCGAGACTCCACACAGAAAGAGATCACTGTTTCTCGGCACAACGCGATCACGAGAACCGTCTCTCGCACAAGTTCGGCCGTCGTTGGTGTCAACGTGACGGAGATCCGCGAATACCGTGACCCGTTTTCTTCTTTCTGGGATGATCCCTTCTTCCGCCAATTCTTCGGAGACAGCTTCTTTGGAAGGAGATCGTATAAACAGGAGGTGAAGGGATTAGGATCCGGTTTCCTCATTTCTCCCGATGGCTACGTCGTGACGAACGACCATGTCGCGGGTAGTGCAGTGAAGATTACTGTAACCCTAACGAACGGCGAAAAATACGAGGCTCAACTCATCGGAAGCGATCCTGTTTCAGATGTAGCACTCCTGAAGATCGACGGCAACAATCTGCCGTATCTGAAGTTCGGCGACTCAGACGACGTACTCATCGGGGCATGGGTTATTGCTCTTGGAAATCCG
>JBHHZW010000561.1:0-1938 GCA_046758305.1 Bacteroidota bacterium
CTCATCAAATTAACATCATCGACACCCCCGGACACGTTGATTTTACCGTTGAGGTCGAACGTTCGCTTCGTGTTCTCGACGGCGCAGTTGCCCTCTTCTGCTCCGTTGGGGGCGTCGAACCGCAATCCGAGACCGTGTGGCGCCAGGCCGATCGCTATGGCGTTCCACGAATCGCGTTTGTCAACAAGATGGATCGCGTCGGGTCAGATTTCTTGAACGTCGTGCAGATGATGAAAGACCGTCTCGGCGCGAACGCAGTCCCGATCCAGCTGCCCGTCGGTGAAGGGGATATGTTCTCGGGTGTCATCGACCTCATCACGATGAAAGCCCGGATCTTTCATGAAGGAACGCTCGGGACGACGTGGGAACACATCGACATCCCCCACGACCTTCAGAACCTCGCGAACACGTACCGGGCAAAGATGCTCGAGGCAGTTTCGGACGTGGATGATGCTCTCCTCGAGAAGTACCTTGAGGGGAAAGAGATCACGCCGGAGGAAATCATCCGCGTTCTTCGCAAAGCCACCATTCAGGTCAACATCATCCCGGTTCTTTGCGGTTCTGCCTTCAAAAACAAAGGAGTTCAGAAATTGCTTGACGCGGTCGTGGATTTCTTGCCGTCACCGGTAGACCTCAACGATGGTGAGATCGTCGGGCACCATCCACATCGGCACGACCGCATCATCCGGAAGGTTTCCGATGACGAGGAGTTTACAGCGCTCGCGTTCAAGATCGTGAGTGACCCGTACGTCGGGAAGTTGACGTACTTTCGAATCTATTCCGGTACCGTCAGAGCAGGATCGTACGTGTACAACGCCGTCACGGAGAAAAAAGAGCGGATCGGACGCGTGCTGCGTATGCATGCGAACCATCGTGAGGATACGGAAGAGGCCTACACGGGCGAGATCGTCGCAGCTGTCGGACTAAAGAATACCCGAACGGGTGATACGCTGTGTAACGAGAGTGACCGGTTGATCTTGGTGAAAATGGAGTTCCCGGACCCTGTGATTTCTGTCGCCATTGAGCCGAAGACGAAGCCGGATCAGGAGAAGCTGTCCGAGGCGCTGTCAAAACTCGCGGATGAAGACCCGACCTTCCGCGTCAGCTCCAACGAGGAGACCGGACAAACGCTCATCAGTGGGATGGGAGAACTCCATCTCGAGATCCTCGTCGATCGGATGAAGCGCGAGTTTCGCGTCGAGGCGAATGTGGGTCGGCCCCAGGTCGCGTACAAGGAGACCATCACAAGGAAGGTCCAGGCCGAGGGCAAATTCATCCGGCAATCAGGCGGCCGTGGCCAGTACGGACATGTCTGGCTCGAAATCGAGCCGACAGAACGTGGCAGCGGCTTTGAGTTTGTGAATGCAATTGTTGGTGGGGTCGTACCGAAGGAGTACATCTCGCCGGTGGAGGATGGCGTGTCGGAAGCGATGCGGAACGGCGTGCTCGCAGGCTATCCGATGGAGGACGTGAAGGTCACGCTCTTCGACGGATCTTCCCATGAGGTGGATTCCTCCGAGATCGCCTTCAAGATCGCTGGGTCGATCGGTTTCAAGGAAGCTGCGAAAAAGGCGGACCCTGTGCTGCTCGAGCCGATCATGGCCGTTGAGGTGGTGACGCCGGAAGAGTATATGGGTGAAGTGTTGGGAGATTTGAATTCTCGACGAGGAAAGATCGAAGGGATGACTCCGCGCAAAGATGCTCAGATCATCCCAGCGCACGTTCCACTCTCGGAAATGTTCGGGTACGCGACCTCACTCCGGTCGATGACTCAGGGTCGGGCGATCTTTACGATGCAGTTCTCCCATTACGGAGAGGTCCCTCGCAGCATTCGTGACCAGATCATCGAGCGGATCCACGGCAAAGAAGCAGTAGAAGCGTAACGGCGAGAAGGTTGACTAATCACATCACATCGTTAACCTAGAAGGAGATTCAGAA
>JBHHZW010000562.1:0-1934 GCA_046758305.1 Bacteroidota bacterium
ATCCAACCCAATCCGTACCAACCGCGAGCCGATTTTGATCAGGTGGCGCTCGATGAACTCAAACGCTCGATCCAGGAGAAGGGCGTTATTCAGCCGATTATTGTCTGTAGGACCAACGATGGGTTCTATCAGCTGATTTCTGGTGAGCGGCGAATCCGCGCAGCGAGGGAAGCTGGACTTTCGAAGATACCAGCCTACGTGCGGACAGTGAAGTCTGAAGAGGAGGTGTTGGAGCTTGCGCTCATCGAGAATCTCCAGCGTGAACATCTCAACCCCATAGAGATCGGCATTTCCTATCAGCGGCTCATCGACGAGTGCAAACTGAGCCAAGAAGAGATTGCACAGAAAATCGGTAAAGACCGGACGACGGTTACAAACTTCATTCGCCTGTTGAAGTTGCCCGAACAGATTCAACAAAGCTTGAGGCAAGGGAAACTCACGATGGGCCACGCACGAGCTCTCGTGTCTCTTGCGGACGAGAAAATGCGGCTGAGGCTGTACGAACGTATCATGAGACAAGGTCTTTCCGTCCGGCGTGTGGAGCAGCTTGTGCACGATGTCGGAAAGGAAACAACGAAGTCGCGACGAGTAACCGCCCGAACGGATCAATCTCTCGAACATATCGAGTCGAAAATACGGCAGGTGCTTGGCACAAAAGTCATCGTTACGGCTAAAGCCAACGGACGAGGGCAAATCACAATCGAATACTACTCTCCCGATGATCTCGAACGACTTCTTGAGCTTTTTGCAGTCATCGAGAAATTTCACTAGCTGGGTCTTAATGACAAATTTGTCATCTGCCCTTTGTCCCCTCCTGACCAAGGCCCGTTTCACGGGCCCAAGGAAGCGATTTAGGGGAGGTTCAAACCTCGGCTTTCCGAAGCGAGTGTTTTTCACGGATAACTGACTTAGGAAACGTAAACAGTGGAGAAGAAAACAGTTTTTACCAATGACGCTCCGAAGCCAATCGGGCCGTACAGTCAAGGGATCGTTACCGCACCTGGGTTGCTGTTTACCGCCGGTCAAATTGCGATCGACCCGAAAACGGGGAACCTCGTTCAGGGAGACATCAAAGCCCAAACACGACAGGTTCTCGAGAATCTGCAGGCGGTACTGAAGGGTGGTGGTGCATCTTTGAAAACTGTGGTAAAGACGACAGTATTCTTGAAGGATTTGAATGATTTCGGGCCGATGAACGTAGTCTACAGCGAGTACTTCCAGAACTCCCCTCCAGCTCGGAGTGCGCTGGAAGTGGCCAGACTTCCAAAGGATGCGAAAGTTGAGATCGAGGCGGTGGCGATTGTGGAGCAATCGTAGGTGTTCAGCTGTGGGAGGAAAATGCGGATCGGGTTTTTCCTCTGTTTGGGACTCGTAGTGATGTTCACCCGGGCGAACTTGCTCGCGCAGCACCAGCAGCTCTATCGAGGTGGACGAGATGCTTTTTTTGTGCCTGACTCCAACTTGCAGAGTCCTGTCAGCAACAAATCCCCCACGTTAGCGTTGGTTTTGTCAGCTGCTGTTCCCGGGCTGGGACAGGTGTACAACGGATCTTATTGGAAAGTGCCGATCATCGTCGGTCTTGGGGCTTGGTTTGGTCACAATTGGTTCGACAACAACGACAAGTACAAGGACTATCGTGACTCATATCGTGAGTCAATCAGTCCTTCGTTGCCCTCGGGCGATCAGCAGGTCAAGCGACTCCGTGATTTCCATCGAGACCAGCGAGACAAGTTTGCCTGGTATATCGGGATTCTGTATTTTGCCAACGTTCTCGATGCCTACGTTGATGCAAGTCTCCATGACTTCGACGTGAGCGACGACTTGAGTATTGAGCTTACACCAACTCCTCAGGGTGTGTCGCTTTCCGTGCGGTTTTGAATATCTCCGTGATAAATTCCTCCGAGGGAGTCCTCGACGAGTCGTCGACCTTCGGG
>JBHHZW010000563.1:0-1928 GCA_046758305.1 Bacteroidota bacterium
CAGTAAGCCATCCCCAAGCTGCGCTTGAGGCTGCCACTCGTCTGTGCCAAATGCAAGAAGCGCAATAATTTAACGCAATTGGTATTATATCTGTTTAACCTCTCAATCACATCGCAAATCCAACCCAAAATCGAATCCTGAATTCATTATAACTGATTATGCCCAAAAACTCTTAATTCTTTTGGCACCGGCGATCACTTGAGCTCTCGTCTGTACTCCTCTCTGCATCCGGGGCTGTTGAGAAAGTCCCGAGAGAATGGCCCGGGTGCGGGGTTCCGAGCCAACACAAAAGTAGTCACACTCAGAGGCGCAAGCTCAAGCACGTACGTTTCCGGGAGAGACTTGGAGCGGATGACCTGTTTAGATCGCCATGTGTGCTCTCCGTCGGTAAAAACGGCTCTACAGAACGAGGAGGGCCACTTAAGAGACCGAATCTGGATCTGTATAGATTTCTTTGTACCTCCGTTATTGACAAGCACAGCCGCACAATGACTTTTGGCGAACGAGATAAAGGCTGTGGCCTGAATAAACGGATCCGCACATGTTGCCTCCACTCGCACGTCACCAGGTTCAACAAAGCGGGCGTAGTGGGCAAAAATAACGCCACAGTCTTTTGTGACTTCCCAGCCAACCACGTTATCATCCACGGACTTCATTACGATATGATGGCCCTCGTACCGCACCGTCTGCTGATAACGGGGGTCGATCGCATCCACCCAGATCCCAAACATACCCTGGATGGCCGAGGCACCCGAGATCAACTCATAGTAGATCTCGTTTGCACGACCCCGCGCAATCTCCCACTCGGTGAGTTCCTTGACGTTTCTTGGATAGTAGGCTGTCTCGGTCTGCCAACTGGGAATATTGTACTGTTTTCCCAAAGCGGCCATGCATTTTGCGCCTCCTGTGAGTTTGTCAAAAAGTGTTCCCGCGTTTGCTTTCTTTGCATTGCTGGTCACTGCCAGAAATGGCTGCGGGCCATCGCCTGATGAACGGTAATGGTGATAGGCCAAGGCACCGACAAACTGCCGAACATCCCGGTCCTTAAGGACCTCGGCGACCAAGGGAACAGCCTTGTATACGTTCATATAGTCAGGAATCATGAGTTTCGTTTTGAGTCCTTCTTTGCGAAAACGATTGCCAACGGCTTTGACCCATCGCTTCCAGAATACCGTTGTCCTGGCGTGCCTGATGTGGTCAGCTTCGTTGTGAAACGTCCAGTAAGGCGCTTCCATGCCGAATGTCCGTTTAAGGAACAAAAGGTGTGCGGCAGCCCATTCAGCGTACTCCTCAAACCAAGCATCATCAGGAGGACGCGAAAGTCCCTCCTTAAGCCACGGAGGCATGCCGCCCGGTGTGGGGATCCACGTAACTGAGCCCGCTTCTCTGGCCGCCGACAGGAACTCACCCCATTCGCGCAGACCGTTTCGGCGGCTCTCACGCTGAGTTTTTCCCATCGCTTTCTTGCTATCACCTTCCCAGTTGAAGGCATTCCAATTCATGACCTTCGGGTCATCGTTATCGTTCTGCATTTCGATCCCCGCAGGCTGGATCCAGACGCGCACATGAGTGCATCTCAAATCGGAAAACAGCAATTTCAGCAAGTGCTTGCGCTGTTCGGCGGTGGTTCGATATCGAACGCCTCGGGCTGCATCGTCGAAATTTCCACGTTCGAAAACAGTGAAGCCGCCCCAGAGGGATGAGCCGAACCCGTCAATTTTCTGATACCGTTTAGCACAGTCAATATTGAGTTGAGAGAGAGGTTCTGTTGCCAACGCCACCTTCTCATACATCCCTGCACAACATACCATCCCGAACAACAGGGGAACTTGTATTATTGTTCGCATCATTTCTGATACCTCCTTTATCTCCAAAGCCGAACATAAAGACCAGCGGCTGGGCCCGACGCTGATAGGCGGCGGGAACAG
>JBHHZW010000564.1:0-1925 GCA_046758305.1 Bacteroidota bacterium
AGCAGCTCCTGGAAATCATCGACAGGGAATCGATGATTCGAGGGACGGTGCGACGGCTTGAGGGGTTGATGGACCCGAAACGGATCTACGTTGTGACGAACAAGACGCAGAAGATTCTCGTTCAAGAGCAAATCCCGGAGGTCGAAGCCGAGAATCTGATCATTGAGCCTCTCGGAAGAAACACCGCGGCATGTATCGGACTTTCTGCGCTCTTCATCAAGAAGGCTGATCCCTCTGCTGTGATGGTCGTCTTGCCAGCAGATCACGTGATCAATGACATTCCGGAATTCCGGCGCACCGTGCATCTCGCCACGGAAGTCGCGGCAGTATCTGGCTCGCTCATCACCATCGGTATCCATCCCACGCAGCCGGAAACGGGCTACGGTTATATCCAGATGATCGACGAGGACGACGGGTCCAACCCATATTTCTCTCGCGGAGCCTATAAAGTCAAGGCGTTCGCGGAGAAACCGAATGTCCCAACCGCAGAACGGTTTATCAGCAGCGGCGATTTCCTCTGGAACAGCGGCATGTTCGTCTGGCGAGTCGACGCAATTCTGCGGGAGATCCAGAGACTCCTTCCCGACTTACACAGGGAACTCGCAAAGATCGAGTCAGCTATAGGAACCGACAGGTATCAAACAACCTTGGAGCTAGCGTACGGTTTGATACGAGGGATCTCCATCGATTACGGCGTGATGGAGAAAACCGACCGCGCGTACGTAATCCGGGGCAAATTCGGCTGGAGCGACCTGGGTTCCTGGGATGAACTGTACCGGCTTTCGGTAAAAGATTCGCAGGGGAACCATTCTACCGGGAAAGTCATCACTAAGCATACGAAGAATAGTCTTGTCCATTCTGTGAATCGACTCGTGGCGACGGTAGGCGTGGAGGACTTGATCGTGATTGCTACCGATGACGCGGTTCTCGTCTGCAAACGAGGACGATCCCAGGATGTCAAGGAGATCGTCGACTACCTGAAGCGGAAACAGATGACTGACTATTTATGAGGTTGACTGTCCATTCAGGCTTGCCCCGAATCCTTCGGGGCTTGGCGGTTGTGAGCACGGCCTGCCTTCTCGGCTGTGCGTCGTCGCCTCGGTTCAAAGTTGATGACGAATCCCCTAGTCGCGTCCACTCGAGCAATTCAGCTTTTGAAGTTCAGGAGGGGATCGCTTCTTACTATGCGGAGAAATTCCACGGCAGGACGACTTCAAACGGCGAAGTGTTCGATATGTACAAGTTCACCGCAGCGCACCGGAGCATTCCATTCGGGACGAAAGTCCGAGTCAAGAATCTCGAGAACGGACGGGAAGTGATCGTGCGGATCAACGACCGGGGTCCCTTCAAGCTCGACAGGATCATCGACCTGTCTTACGCTGCAGCAGAGCAGCTGCAAATGATAGGCCCGGGGACCGTGAAGGTACAGCTCGAAATCATCGAAATGGGCGACAACGCGAACTGACGGGCCGTATGCCAAAGCGTCTCATTTCCGAACGAGATATCCGACGCATAGCAAAGTCAGGGACGAAATCGATTACGGTCGATGAGAACACTGTCATCACTCCCTCGGCACGTGACTTCGCATCCCGGCTTGGCATACCGTTTCTGCAGGGCACCTCGGGATCTATCGTACCGGGTCCGGTTGGTCCGCCTGGTCGGCCCTCGATAGCCAATCTCTCAGGTTCCACCGTCGTGGCGATCGGCAGCGACCACGGGGGATATCAGCTCAAGGAAATCCTCAAGACTTACCTTTCCGCGCTCGGCTACAAGGTGGTGGATGTGGGAACCGACTCGGAAGAGCCGTGCGATTACCCTGATCTTGCTTATGCGACGGCCAGGCTGGTCTCAACCGGGGAGGCATGGAGAGGCATTGTGATTGACGGCGCAGGGTCAGGGTCCTGCATGGTGGCCAACAAGTTCCC
>JBHHZW010000565.1:0-1923 GCA_046758305.1 Bacteroidota bacterium
CAAAACGACCGTATCGCGTGGCGGTAATAAAGCCTCTTGACCTCAAACATTAGGCGTTCATGGAGTATTTTTGCGAGAATACGCTTAATAAACCGACGAAACGCCATTTCTCGAACCTTCGTTACGTCACGTGCGCGGGGAAACCGGTCCCTACACATAGGGACCATTCGTGTTCGACGTAACAATGTTTTCCCACAACGGAAAGCCCTGCGGTGGTCGCGCCCGAGACTGTGCGTCAGAAGGTCCGCCCCTCATACCGTCTTGGACGTTGCGATGGACTCTTTACCCACGGAACAATCCTGCCGGGAACCGTCATTGTGACCAGCTAGGCGCGCTCCCTGGGTGGGCACAACTTCCTCCACCATGGCCATAAACGAGGATACGTATTTTTCCTGCGAAAATATCTTTCGCATTCTCTCAAGGCCCGCTCGCCCCATCCGCGTCGCAAGATCGGCATCCGAAAGAAACTGCTCGAGCTTTTCCGCCAGATCTACATCAGCCCCAACTTCGCACAAGAGCCCGGTCCGGCCGTCCTCCACACACTCGAGGGCTCCGCTCGTCCGACTCGCCACTATCGGCTTCTTGCACGCCATAGCCTCGACGTGAATCCTTCCCATGGCTTCCGATCGTGCTGCGTTGACGAGCGCAAGGCAACCTCTCACCTGCTCACCAACCTCCTCAATCCACCCAGGTGGAACGAACTCAATTCGAGGGTCGTTTCCTGCAAGTTCCTTGTACCATTGCAGTTCCGGATTCGGGCAATATCCCATAATTTTAAGCCTTGCCTTTGGAAACCTGTTACATAGACGTTTGAATGCCCTAATGAGAATGTCCATACCCTTAAGATGAAATGGATGGCCAACCGACAGCAAATAATCCCCCTTGAAGGCGTTCAACGACCCAAAATATTCGGTCGCTACAAAATTAGGAAACCTGTAGATCTGTTTCCTGGGGAAAAGCCTTCGCAAATATATCTCCTGCTCACAATTTAAAACCTTCACTGCATCTGCGAATCGCACGGCCACTTCGAACATCATTTTCATTATTAGTCGCTTGACGAGGCTGATCGATTCGTCACGCTTATGATAGTCACCGTTAACTTCGAGAATCATCTTCGTACGGAGTGCGCACTTCAATATGATTGCCGAGAAAGCGGACGAGTATGGGTCATATGCAATGACGGCGTCTATATTCTCCTTCTTATAGAGCCTATATAGCGGGTAGAGCGCCTGGATCCAGAATCTCCTGAAGTTGCGCTTAGGGAAACTCCTGGAATCGGGCTCAGAATGGAAAAGGAACGATGCGACGGGTAAATTTCGGACCTTTTGGCCGCTTATGGTAACGATATGGCCGGTACATCTGTCTGACAGCAACTCATACTTTGTGGCGAAATTCGGCTTGTGGGGCTTATAACAGCGGGGAAGTAGGAAAATAAGTCTTATTCTCTTGCTATGCATGTGCTCACACCCTTGTCGGAGGATGTAACCTGCTGATGATAGGTGTATTACGCGAAAAGCTGGATTTCATCCGGCTGCGTATCGGTGGAGAACTTCCCCGTAAAGAAAGAGAAGGGAGGCCATGATCCGCATTGATTCGTATTTTCTTATTTCGCGTCCGGCATTCGTTTTCAGTTTGGCGGTCACGGAGGGGTCGGAAATAATACGGAGGCATCCGGTCGCCAGGCTCAAGTCATCGTGCGGCTTTGCCAGAATGCCGTTCCAACCATCCGTCAGAACCTCGCAGACGCCACCTGTGGCTGATGCGACTACGGGGACGCCGAGAGACATGGCCTCAATGAGAACCGTGGGGAGTCCCTCGTGCAATGAAGGGAGGACAAAGAGATCCAAGGTGTTTATGATATCGACAATATCGTCGCACGGCCCCAGGAATGTAACTACTTTCTCCAGGCCCAACGACTGAACC
>JBHHZW010000566.1:0-1922 GCA_046758305.1 Bacteroidota bacterium
CTCCTTCGCAAATATAGTATCTTTTCTTGGTGTCCGAAATAGCGGGGGAAGATCATAATCCCGAAATCGTAACAACGTTCTCGACGTGATTGTCAGTGAGACGTACCGTATTGTGACCATATTCAGTACGGTTGTATTTTTGAACAGAGTTTCTGTTGGAACAGGGAACAGTATCAGTAGACTGAATGCATGGGCATGATGAGGTGAGTGGATGACCGAGAGACATCGTTTGAAGATGCCTCGAAAACGTAGAATTCTACCACCCAATCCTCTCGACCGCGATCAAACCGTTCCGTCCTCCATAACTGCCAAACGGACCTTTCGACTGATGAGACGAAACTCCTCTCTACCCGTTTACAAACACGTTGAAGTTACACAAGAACTCGTCCAGACCATACTTGACTACGAGAATCAGATCATTAAGAACTCGATTCTGAGTGACTATTTGAAAGACAGGGGTGGGGTGGATTGGGAAGCTGTGCACGACTCTGAGCTGTATCCACCGGAGATCATTAGTGCAGCTGTCCGTGAGTTGAAAAAAGAGTGTCAAGGTAAACCAGTTAGACTGGATGAGAGCTTGGTTGAAAACATACACAACGCAATTCAGTGGGTGTACATCAAGAATCTCTTACTGGAGGAAGTATCAGGAGAACCAGATACGGCTTCGGGGTTTCACAATCGAGCAAACGCATACGGTCAACTTGGTGACATTGATAAAGCGATTGAGGACTATACGGTGGCGATTGAGCTTGACCCGACGAATCCGTTATTTTACCTTTCGCGTGCCCGCTGCCTGTTTGTAAAAGAGAACGACACTCAGTCTGCTTTGACAGATGTAGAAAGTGCGCTTGCGTTGGCTCGTGATAAGAAGCATCCGGAATGGCTGTCCATGATGCTGCTCAGAAGCAAGATTCTCAAAACTCTCGGTCGAATGGACGAGACGGTTCGGAGTCTCGAGCAATGCACCGATGTCCTGAGACATCTTGTGGAAAATGTAGAGTCGGATACGAAGGGATGGGGTAGTGTTGGCGAGCATCAGAGTACCAACATAGTGTTTGTAGCGGAGGTGTTGGATGAGTGTTTGGAGCTGTGTAAATTGTTGGCAGAAGAGATTCCAGAGAATAGTGACCCGTTTCAGCGCCTAAGACGTGTGCGATGCGGTCTAACGGAGATAGGGAATTTGATCTAAGACGTTGCTACGGATCCCGCCCTCAAAACTCACCAACCTCGCCGGCTATGAGCCCACTAGCTCCTGAAGCTAGCGCGTCTGCCAATTCCGCCATCCGGGCCTTGAAAATTAGACCAAATTCAGCAATTCCTAAATCCTTCTTCGTTCCATCCCTTGAAAAATCCCTCCTGACATGTAAGATTTTGGTAAGATTTTGTATCCCTTAGTACAGACCGGTAATGGCTACTGCAGGATAAAGGTAACAATTCACCCGCAGTGATTCAAGAGCTAAAAATCGTGATGGCGTTGAAATCGCGGAATTTCCGGTTGTCGTTTCTCGACGAGCTGCCAGAGTTTGGCCGGAAGGTCCTTAAAGTGCTCTGAAAACCAATCGAGGACAGTCGGGTCACGATCAGTCGATCGAAGATGTCGGTCGAGTACCCTTCCAGCGTCATGCTTGTCTGCGCGATGAACCCCTGTCCAAGCGGATTCATGTTTTAGTGATAATGCAAAAGTTCAAATAGCGATGCAGTGGATTCGTGGATTATTGGAACGGTTTGTTCCCAGAAAAAACTACTGCATTTCCAATAGCTCGTAGCCAGCAAGATCAAGTGATCGGGGCTCGAAGGTACGTTATTTTCGAGAATATAAATTTTGGCGAATTTTCTTGACAAATATCGAAGAATTTCGTAGACTACCGGTTGAGTGACAGATGAAAATGAGCCACTCGTTGTGCTAGGGTTTGCTAGTGTAA
>JBHHZW010000567.1:0-1916 GCA_046758305.1 Bacteroidota bacterium
AGAGATAGCCACTTCATCACCGTCATGGAAGATAATCAGATTTTCGGAACCAATCAAGCCGTCTCCCTTAAGATCGGAAGAATCAGCACCTTCCACCTCAGAAACATACGAGTCCCGTCCCTGATCAAAATATCCTTCCCCTTCTATTACATAGGCAAAGACGGTGTGACCCCTCTTAACAGTGTGTGTAAAGTTAGATTTAGATGGTACTGCAATGTCTAAGTACTCGGGATCGATTACAATGTCCTGTACCGGTCCCTTCAGGCTATTAACTTTCCCACAAATAATTCTTACCTTCGCTCCAGTATCAAGAGCAATCTCAGGAATTTGATCACTTCTTATATCCTGATAGCGAGGATCCATCATTTTGTGCGAAGCTGAGAGATTTGCCCAAAGTTGGAAACCCCACATTAATCCATTTTTCTGAATGCAGCCGTGACGCATCCATATTCGTCTGCGGTCCGCCGCCCATGATGGGTGACATCCGCAACTCCTTCACGCAAATAGGTTTCAGCGCCCACCATATCCATACCAAGAAGTTTTCCATTTGATCGCGATTTCGGCGAAGGCCATCCCGAGTGGAGCTATTCTCCGATTGGGGACATGATAGGTGACCCTTCAATAGCTGATGCTATATATATAAAGGATTCTTACAAATGTGCTAGAATAAACTAGCTATGAGACGGATCTCTCATGCCGTCATGGACGGCTTTTTCACTGCCGTGCAGCCGAGGCGGCGTTCCGAACTCGACGGGTAAACCAGTGATCGTGTGGGGTGGGGGGCCGAATGATTGAATCGTATGAATTTGGTAGCATGACGGTAGCGGGGCAAATCCACCATGATGACGTTACGATCATAGAAAACCGCGTCATTGGGAACTGGTGGCGCCGGGAAGGGCATACGTTGCACGCCGACGACATCGCAGACATCCTCGACGCACCGATAGAAATTCTCGTCGTCGGCACTGGAGCATACGGTAATATGACGGTGACCTCAGAAGTGACGGAGGCAGCTTCGAGGCGGGGGATCGAATTGGTGCTGGCTCCGACGAGAGAAGCCGTAGCCACTTTCAATAGCTTCCGCGCTCAAGGAAAGCGAGTCGCTGGCGCTTTTCATCTTACCTGCTAATTCTTAACGGGCATAAACGTAATCTGTTCCCTTGGTTCTCCTTTCTCGCCAAACATCCTTGACCACTCCACTATTTGCCTTATATGTCCCTCAGGAGTGCGAGGATCCCCGAAGGTCAGGAAAGTCCTCACCGTTTTTTCTCTTGACAAGCGGTAGAATTCCTGCATAATGGAGCGATTATTCTAACGATACAGCAACCGAAAGAATTGACAGAATGCAACTGTGCCGAACGACGTCACTAGACAAGCCTTGCTTCAGGGCTTGGCTTTTTTGTATGTAATACTGAATAACGAGCAAGCTATGAGACCGCGGTCACATCTTCTTACTCTCCCCAGCAGAGAAGATGACCCAGTCTAGGGAGACCCTGTGGTTGCCTCTCGGCGGGGCATGATCGCGTCGAGAGAGCCAACCAGGACAAGGAGGCAAAGGGTGGAACATTTGATGCAGTTGCCTGTTGAGATTGTCGATGACTTGGACCGTATCGAGGAACTTCGGATCGAAGCGGAACGCCAACTGGGATATGAATCACGCTATGTATGGGACGTTAACATCAACGGTATAAAGATTCAGCTTCGTACAAACAATCCGGAGCTTCTCGACATTTGGAGAGACAACTGGCATCCGGCCATGATGGGTGATGCGGCCCTTCAACCCCACGGCATCATTTACGCCGTTAGCGATGTGAAGCAGACAGAGCCTCGCTGCGTGTACCATCCGGAGTCAAAGACGGCTTTTGCTATCAATGTCGATTTCTACGGAAAGATCCGTTCCCTGGCGTTGGGAATGC
>JBHHZW010000568.1:0-1912 GCA_046758305.1 Bacteroidota bacterium
ACGACAGTAACTCTCGAATGCGTCGACGACCTTCAAAGCGGCCTCGACGTTGATGTCCTTCGCAACGAAGGAGCCGTAGCTGGCACCTACGGGAGACTCGTACGTCCCGTTCTCCCACAAACCACCCGGTAAAACGGCAATGATCTCGTCATTCTCTTTGAACAGCAAGTGTTGGAAGGGAAAGCGGCCCGGCGGGTGGTATTTGAGAAACTGCATCAGGTGAAACATCGTGCCGTTATTCGATTCGCGAACGAATGCATCCCATTCCTCTTTGTGGCACGACTGGTACTCGATAATCTCCATGGGGAATCGGTGGTCTCTGCAGGAAACTCGATGCGGAGCCGACAGAATATAGCATATGCATCCTAAAGAATCAAGAAACCGAACACTCTGGACCTACGAGGGTGAAGTCTGTTGCATTTCAAAGAAGATAGTTCTATGTTTTTAATAACGTTGGAATTCATTATGAAGAGTCAATTCCTCTTCCTCTCCGCGTTTGCACTTCTCTGCATGACTCTCCTCACGGGGTGTTTGTTTGTCGAACTCAAAGAGTACCGATTTACGCCGACCGATGGGAACAGTGGGTCAGGTTCGATCACATTCACGAACGTCCGATCAACGGACGAGGACACGATGGACACGACCGAGGGCGACTTCGCGGCAATGATCTCGGACTACTACGAAGGCACACAGCTCGAGACGGAGAATCCCGCGTTCAAGAACATCCAGAAAACACTCTACGAAAAGGATGGTCTCCTGGTGGCGGAGATCACGTTTACGTTTGACGGACTGGATGCTGTGAAGCTTTATCGTTACGACCAGGATAGCCCGTACATGTACTATCTCGGCGGTGATGCGTTTGACAGTGAAGAATTGGTCGAAACCAACGGGACTTACGGTGGCGAGAATATGCCACTGATTTTCTGGCCCAAGAACAAGAAATCCTTCTATTTCAAGACTCGGCTCGCCACTTCACTGGAAGGAACGAGAAGTCTGCTGCCGCGTTATCGTGAATGGAAACAGTGCGAGTAGCCCCAATACCGAACCGCCAGGCGTTATCGCACTGCAGCCCAAATCCCGCATTGAAGTTTACAAACCTGAGCTAGGAAGAGCTTTCGTGCGCCGAGGCGTGCGCTGTCCGAAGGATACTTTCGAGCAATTCTGGTGGATTGTCCCGACCACAAGGTTAGCATCCAGCCCTGAATAGGTCAGCAATCGGCACGTCTCGGAGGACGATATCCTACGGAATGTGCCCTCCCAGCAAATATGGGCAAAGTCCTCAAATCTGACGAATATGGAACCCTGGCGAAAAAACCTCTACATCCTCTGGTCAACGCAGTTCATCTCCATGTTGGGGATGAGTTTCATCGTGCCGTTCCTCCCCTTCTTCATCAGAGAATTGGGCGTAACGAATGAGGATGAACTCGCCCGTTGGAGCGGACTTGCGTTTGCGGGGCCGTTCATCATCTCGTTTTTCATGGTCCCGATCTGGGGATGGCTTGGAGACCGTTACGGTCGTAAGCTGATGGTCGTTCGCGCGACGTATGGATTGGCAGCTTCCCAAGTCCTCATCGGACTCTCCCAGAATGTCGAGCAGCTGTTTTTCTTTCGGGTGCTGCAGGGAAGCGTCAGCGGATTTATCGCGGCGGCACTCGCGCTTACCTCAGCCACGACGCCAAAGGACCGGACCGGATACGCCATCGGCGTGCTCCAAACGGCAACGGCTGCGGGGACCATGGTCGGACCGATGGTCGGAGGAACCCTCGCAGACGCCTTTGGGTTCCGTCCGATTTTTTTTATCGTGGCTGCGATGTTCGTGAGCAACGGGATTTTTGTCATCAAGGGAGTGAAGGAAGTCCGGACGGATGAAGATCAGCCGCAACGGTATCGACTTATCGACAACTACACGTAC
>JBHHZW010000569.1:0-1912 GCA_046758305.1 Bacteroidota bacterium
TAGGTTTTCTGCTGCGCTCCTCTTTCCGATTGTTACGGCAATTGTTGTGTGCCCCGAATATTTGTCGGTAGCAGGCAATGCCAATCGTTTAAAGTTCGCCTGAAGTTATTTCTCAGTCGGCATTTCCATTTGTTGCATCATTTTTTCCATAGGACACAAACCAGAAACAGTTACATAGGCACCACAAATTGGAAAAAACAAGGCAATAACAAATAACCAAATTGCCAAAACTTGACCAAACTTAGCAAGAGTTCCCTCTATCTTATTGGAAGAAAAGAGGACAAAGTAGCCTATTACTGTAAAAATAGTGGCAGGTATTAAACTAAACAAAAAGCACATTAGTATCTCCTCCTTCATTTTAAGTTACATATGCCTAACGAAAGCGTGAGTGGCGAAGGATTTAATGGCACTTAACTTGCTATTTTCGAAACACTTTTGAGAGAGCACTGGACCTGCCCAAAAGCCAAGAGTCCTTCGTCCACTCCACGCGGTGTTAGGCCATCGAGTTACTTATCGAATCAAACTCATTTTCTTCACTTGACTAATAGAACCTGCTTTAAGCTGGTATAAATATACACCGCTCGAAACAGGGTTTACATTGTTGTCTTTACCATCCCATCGAATCTTGTGATCACCGCTTATGTAGGGTCCATTCGCAAGCGTTCGAATTTCTTCTCCACGGATGTTATAAATTTTGATTACGACATAGTTGGCTTCCGGCAGATAGAAGCGAATTTCGGTTTCGGGATTGAAGGGATTGGGATGATTTTGATATAAAGCATACCCTTCCGGGAGCACTGTTTCATCTTCTACAGCAACAGACTTACTTGCTCCTCCTTCCACCATGCGGATGGCATCTGTGCCTTCTATGGCTTGACCATCAAAGGTCTCACCGGTAAGTGTGCCTTCTGTGGACTCACAGGTGAGGTCGGTGCCCCCCAGACGGAAGTGGAATACCAAATCCGTGTCGCCATCGCCGTCCACATCTTCCTCATGGCGGCGAGGTTTCCCGCTTTTTTTATTCACATGCGTCTCGCTGGCCCCTTCAAAAGTAACCGTGGCGTGGTCCACTGTGGTGGCATCAAAATCGGCGGTAGTCAGGATAGCTACGGGGATTACCTCTTTTTCATTGTTACAGTTGATAGAATTGGGATCGCTGCCAGGTTTGATGTCGATGGACACTGTAATCTGTAGGGTATATCGTAGAAGCATGACATCATTTTGACCGATGGCGTTGCCAGCATTGGCGAAACTTCTCGACTCCCCCACTACATAGAGGTCGCTTCCGTCGGTTGCTGCCCCATTGGCAAAGTCATCCTGTGAACCGCCAAAAAGCGTCGTGGACAGGATTGCGCCCGTTGAAGGATTGACTTCTAAGATCACCGCCTCTGCGCCGCCTGCCCCGGAACTGCGAGTGTACCCAACCGCAAAAAGCCGGCTTCCAATGGCAACTACACCTGTCAGTACATCGTCGTTTACTCCACCGGATACGATTCTCCATAGACGATTACCAGCAGTATCATACTTTTCGATTAAATAGTCGGCGGTGCCTGGAATGGGATTTGGACTTCGGCCTGTGCCCGCCGAAGTGTATGTATTACCGACGGCATATAGATCGCCTGTCAATGAACCCACTGCGCGGAAAAACCCCGCGCTTTCACTCGGTCTTGCCTTCCAAATTCTGTTGAGACCAGAATCATATTTCATCAAGACCGGACGAGTTAAGCCAGTGCTAACACCTCCGTCTTCACCGAGCCCTTTAAGACCGCTGTGTCCTGCTACGTAAATGAAACCACCCAACTCGGCCAATCCATGTCCGGCGCTGAACCCGACGCAGTTGAACGTGGTGAAGCTAATCCCCGGCTCGGTCACGGCGTTCAGGCGGTTTCCTGCCTCGTCGTACTTCGCGAGG
>JBHHZW010000570.1:0-1911 GCA_046758305.1 Bacteroidota bacterium
TGCATTTTTCATCGCCGCAACACCACCCAGAATCAAAACGCTCACCTCGACACCTGTTTTGCCCAAAACGCGCTTCGGAACGGCCCGCCCCCCTGGCTTTTCCTGTTTTTCGGACTCGCTTGTAAAACTCACACGTGCGCGTGTTGTCCCGACGGCAACCGTCGTGACTAGCGCTGCCATGAATTGTCGTCGATCCATTTTTTTGTCCTCTCAGGTTCCATTTGCTCTGTCATCGCAAAATGCCATCTGCCGAGACGTGGCTCTGGCCGCGATGCGTCGTCCCGATAAATCGGGAGCCCGGCTGGTTGGCTAAAGTATAACCTCCCGCGCCCGCTTTGTGTAGAAAATATACAACGACCGCTCCCTTGACTTGGGAACAGTAGTTCCATATCGAGTTGAAAAATCTATCTTATGGCGTACGTTCAGTATTCGAAGTCGATAATCAGCCAAGCTCCATTTTCCTTCTGAAGGCCGAATGTGAGAGGATATCTGCCCTCTCCCACCGTGACATCCAGAACAACGCCGGTCACTTTAGCTTTGTCGCCCTCGATTGCGATTTCGGCACCTTCTAAACCTACCTTGGCATCATCCAAGTAGCCTGCATCGAAGTAGTTCTGCATGACTGCTTCCTGCGATTCTTTGTCCGGTGCTTCAAAGTTCTTAAAACTCTCGGAGTGAAGCGCCATAAGCATGTCTATGTCCTGGGCCAAAACGGCGGCTTTCCATTTTGAGAGCATTTGGTTGATGAGCTCTTCATCGGAAGGTCCTCTGCCGACGGTTTCGGACATACACCCACATATCAGAGTCACCGTCAAAGCACCCACAATAAGAGTCACTATCACCGATTTTTCCATTCTTATTTCCTCATATCGTAATTGTTCTCTTTTACTTGCTACTGATAGTTTATCAGACTACAATTTCAAAGACTATTTAGCACGCCATAGACCACTTTGCAATAAAAAAAACACATTAGAACTATAAAAGAGCAAACGGCTGCGCACTTGACGTGGAGAAAATTGTCAGCTACAATTAACAACATTGCGTGTGCAGCTCTGCAATTTCTTACTGAAAGGACAAGGTGAAACGAATGTGTAATAATCTTTCTGAATCCAGTCCATCGAAGACGGGACGAGATGAAGCACTGACCTTGAGACAATTTTGCATTGTCTTACTTGGTGTATCGTCTCTGTTTACAGCAGGAGTTTATGCCAAAAGAGCGCCCCAGGCTGATTTGGGCTTGCATTGTTGGGATGTGCATGATTTCGGCGCTATGGGGGATGGTAAAACGGATGATACAGCAGCGTTTCAAAAAGCCCTTAATGCGGCGGGAGGAGCTGGAGGCGGGGTCGTTTATGCTTCTCGCGGCAACTATTTCTTCGCGGGCCATTTGAATGTCCCCAGGGCCGTGACACTGGCGGGACTCTGGCAGTCGGTACCCGCCCATAACGGCATCCGGGACAGAGGGCTTCCCAAACCTACGGACGACGGCACCACGTTTCTGGTAACAGAAGGCGCCGGCAACGAGAAGGGACCCGCATTCATTACTCTCAACACAAACAGTACTCTAAAGGGCGTGGTGATATACTATCCTCAACAAAATGTAGATGACATACCCAAACCGTATCCCTGGGCAATCGCCATGCGCGGCAAAAACCCGGCGATCCTTGCGGTGGAGATGCTCAATCCATACAACGGCATCGATGCCACGCGAAACGAGCGTCACCTGATTCGTGATGTGCACGGTCAGCCTATCCGGCGAGGAATCATGGTGGATGCCATCTACGATATTGGAAGAATTGAAAATGTTCACTTCAATCCGTGGTGGAGTATGAAACCCAAGCTGTTTCAATGGCAAATGGAAAACGGTGAAGCGTTCATCTTCGGCAAGTCCGACTGGCAGTATGTCTTTAA
>JBHHZW010000571.1:0-1906 GCA_046758305.1 Bacteroidota bacterium
CCGGTAAGTAGAGACGATGTGTTATCTAGTCGTCAGTATACTCACTGGTTAGCCGTCACCAAGAATGATTGAGCTCGCCACTGTCGCACAAGCAGTCGCTGTCTTCTCAGCGTGCTGGGCGATCATCTCCGGTATTGGTGCCTGGAAGCGTGAGTTCGTCGGAAAGCGGCAGATTGAGCTCGCCGAGCAGGTCCTTGCAAAATTCTTTGAGATACGCGATGCCGTGGCCTTTATCCGCAATCCATTCTCTCACTCAGATGAGGGAAAAACCCGAAAGCGCGCGGAACACGAGACGCCTGGCGAGTCAGAGCTCTTGGATCGGGGCTACATCGTCGTCGAGCGATACTCGCAAAGGGAAACGGTGTTCGCTGAGTTCAACGCCTTGAAATACCGCTTCGTGGCCTCCTTTGGTGCACAGATGGAAGAGATCTTCACTGAGTCCGACCGTGTCGTGAACTCAATTTTCATTTCCGCTCGCATGCTCGCTACGCACTATTGGCAGCGTCAAGGCCGAGTGAAGATGGAGTCAGACGAGTTTCAAAAGCACCTTGAGGAGATGCACCGACACGAAGGCATCTTTTGGGATACTGGCAGCGAGAATGATGAGATCAGGACGAAGCTCGCTCAGATCCAGTCGAAACTCGAAACCGCCGTTAAGCCATGCTTTCAAGAGCCGGTTGGGCTTTACTCCTTCATCACAAGAAAGTGGCGCTAACGGCTAACCTCTCCATCAACCGGACGTTAGACCACTTCCATGCCTTACTGTGAGATCAACAAGCTACCTGTATTTCTCTCGCACCAAAGGGAGGCGAAGTTGAACGGGCTCGCATTAGCCCATAAGGATGCTACTTTCAGGGTCAGCAGCAAAATTGCTGGGCGTCCTGCGGCCCGCGAGGCAGACCAGCTACGCTTTCAGTATTTAAGCGAGCTTTTTAAGCGGGACCCGGAGGCGTTTTATCGGGAGTGGGTTGAGTTTGACTTAGGAGATCAGGAGGCAAGAGACAACGCGTGGGATCTTCTTTACGATTATTGTGCTCTTTACGGCATTGGCTATTTGGTGGACCTTCGATCGGAGATTGGAACTATCTTTGCTGATCTTGTCGGCGATTCGTACACATACCCGATGGGAAGAATCTTTGGTTTGCGCGTTCTCGGAGGGCATACGCTTGCCTCCTTTTTTCACCTCAGACCGAGATCAGCGGTTACTCTCATCATCGATACGTCTCAGGCAGTGAGGGCTTATGGGACATTGGCTACGTTCCAGCTTGAGTTTCGGCATTGTACCTTTAATTGCCGAAAGGATTTTAGTGTTGTGCTTACCGATGCTGTCACGGGAACACTATGAACAGTGGTCTAACAATCGACTTGAGACCGACGCCTTCGGCGTGGCTCAGCCGAAACGTTAGGGCTCGATGATACTCGGTAGTCGCATCCAACAAGCGGAACAGCTGATTCAGTGGCTGGATCGCCGCATTGATGGCGTCGAAGTCAAATCGGTTTTTCGGCATCGGCTTGCTGGTGGATGCCTCGACGTTGCGCTTGAGCACCACAAGGCCATTGTGCTACTCGTTGCGCATTCGCTTTACGGATCAGCGTTCTCACTTGTGCGCCTGATGTTTGAGGCATACGTTCGGAAGGATGGGGGTCAGGTCTACACAGTTGACTTTTCGTGCAGCGAGGTGTGAGACGGATGGCGCGTGGAGGGAAAGGGCAGAGGGGCGCAGCCTGGCCCACGGCCTGGCCTGAGCAGTGTGTGGCCTGCTGGCGCAGCGCCAGGACCTTTCGAACCTACCGAAAATCTGGTAGAGTCTCCGTCACAATTACAGGCCGCCGGCGGAAGGTCCAATTGGGATCTGGCTTTCATATCTTGCAAAGTCTTGGCTCAGTGATGGATATCGGGCCGGAA
>JBHHZW010000572.1:0-1895 GCA_046758305.1 Bacteroidota bacterium
ACGCGATAGCCTGTTTTGAGTCGAACGTGGATGCTATTGTGGAAAAGCCATTAGGAGTCACAGTGAGAGCCGGGAAAAGAATGGTCCAGGCGGCCAAAGAGCACGGGAAGATCCTTGCGGTCGCTGAACAGGTGAGACGCTGGATCGGCCCCAGGACGGTAGCATGGGCGATCCACAGCGGGTTAATAGGTACGCCGCGCATGTTTTTTGCCCAGACTACGGGCGGCGCTAAGATTGATCCCGCAAATCCAGTACGCGATAGACAGTTAACGTGGCGTCAGAGCAAACGCACCGGCGGTGGCGGGCCAATATTCGACTTTGGTGTGCATTACGCTGATCTGCTCATCTACCTCTTCGGCGATGTGGAGTCAGTGTACGCACATACGGAGAAGTTTGCAAATCTGAAGTACAGGGATTCGGACGGGAATACGGCGGAGCCAACCGTTGAAGACACGTCCATAGCCAGCCTGAAGTTCAAGAACGGCGTTGTAGGCACATGGAACTGGTCCGGCGTGGCTCCTGGCAAGTCCTTCAGGTTCACAATATATTATGGCTCCAGCGGCTCAATCTACAGCGAAGGCGTCTACCCAAACGGCCCCCAGTTGCAACTCTGGGACGAAACTACGAAGAACACACAGGAATTCATAAACGAGTTCCTATCAGCTATTGATGAAACCACGACCCATAGATACTTCCCTCCTGAGCTTTTTCCAGAGCCTGCGAAGGTGAGCGGAGGCTACGGAGTGACACTGGAAGTATACGACTTTCTCAACGCGGTCAGAGAACGCCGCCGCCCCGAACTGGATGGCTGGGATGGGCTGAAGGCGCAGGCAGTCCCGATAGCCTTCTTTGAGTCGGCTGGCTGTGGACAGGCGGTGAATATGGATGATATCCTGTCGGAGCGCGTTGACACATATCAGCAAGAGATCAACGATAAGTGGCAGATCTGAGAAATCCAAAGTCGGCTTACGATCTCCTCGCCAGAAAGCCAATGACTTTAGTCGTTGGATGAATGGCCAGTTTTTGCTTGACATTGATATTGAATTCTGATATACTCTTGTCAATATTGCAACTGCTGTAAGAAGCTGATAGGGCAGTTCAGCTTCTGGAAAATGGCAAGGGGTTAAAGTGTTGGAAAATGATAAGAGGTTAGAGTGTATTTTCACCTCGCAACCGATGGCTTTTAGGCGTAGTGGAGCATGAAAATCCAGATATCTACGCTTAATTCATTCATCACTCCCCGATCCTAAGTAGTTCTTCCATCACCTGCACAGAAAACTCATTCCCTGTCGGCACCCGGCTTCGGTCTGTGGGGTCATCCTTATCATCTTATCACTGCGGCAACTTCGGGTTTGGAGCCCGGAGGTTATCGAAAGTGGCTACGTTAGATTGAGGTACGAGGAACAAAGGCTGTCGGCAGAAATATTCAGTTGTGTTAAAATTTTGATCTGGCTGACCATACTCAGTGTACCAGCGCATTAGCCAATTGTGGCTGTGACATCGGTGTGTGCACAGGACAGTGCTGTCGCGGTCAACGCGTTGCTTCTGAGCATCCCGTTCGACCCGCCAGGAAAATACAAAGGTAAAATCCGGCTGCTGATCGATTGTGTTAGTCCTGACTGGGTATGCACGAGTTATCCCAAAGGAAATTGCGCGAAAGACTTAAGTGAAGTTTGATCCCCTGCTAGCAATTTGCTAGACGTAATCAAAAAAGGCAAGGTGTGAGCGTTCTGGGCAACCGAGTAAGCAGGATAGCAGGATATATACTCGCCTCCAGACTGACTTCTCACCCGAATTACCATTTAATAGATTGGCAGGTAAATAGGAAAAAGGGCATAACATGCTGTAATGTCGTTCTGTCCTCTCGTACCATTTTGACTTAGGAATGATACT
The DNA here is from genome assembly GCA_046758305.1 of Bacteroidota bacterium. GTDB lineage: Bacteria > Bacteroidota > Ignavibacteria > UBA10030 > JAZGDE01 > JAZGDE01. The sequence goes on from JBHHZW010000572.1 coordinate 1,894, forward strand.
TA
>JBHHZW010000573.1:0-1895 GCA_046758305.1 Bacteroidota bacterium
GTTTCTCAGCAGCATCGATATGCACCACAAGCAGGGTGTTTGTGTTGTTGATGAACAAGTAGTCAGGGAGCTATTTGCCTTTGATGATCCGCTGATTCAACATGTGAAAATGGCCAGAGACTATTACCAGGTGGTCGGGATCGTCAGTGAACAGGACCTCGGTCCGGCCACGGAGACTTTTGATAATGAAGTTGCAGCAGGGCAAAGTCAGGGCGGCGCCAACGTAGGCAATATCTACATTCCTTTGACTACGGTTAAGAATCGCTTCGGCGAGACATCGTATCAACGCAGCTCAGGCGGAGTCCGCAGTTTCGAAAAAGTTGAACTACAGGAGATCATTGTAAAAGTTGGCGCAATGGACGAGGTGCTGCCCACACGCGATATCCTCCAGACTCTGTTGGACCGATTCCACAAGAAAAATGACTACCAGGTAACCGTTCCTTTGGAGCTGTTGCAGCAGGCAAAACGTACTAAATTCATTTTTAGTGTCGTTCTGGGCTCCATTGCAGCTATTTCACTTTTGGTCGGCGGCATAGGAATTATGAACATTATGTTGGCCACCATTAGCGAGCGAACACGTGAGATTGGTATTCGCCGGGCACTCGGCGCCAAGAAGCGGGATATCATGGTTCAATTCCTATCAGAAACTCTGCTTTTAACGCTGGCTGGTGGTGTCTTGGGGATTATCCTGGGTTCTTTTATACCGTTTATGGTAACTCATTTCAGCCGGATGCCCACCGTTATTACGCCCAGCTCTTTAGTGTTGGCCTTTGGCATTAGTGCGATGGTGGGACTATTTTCCGGCTTGTACCCAGCCTATCGCGCTGCCAATATGGATCCCATTGAGTCATTGCGGCACGAGTAGCGTCGCTCGATACAGTGCCAGCAGCTACTTGCGCTTAACCACCCACAAATCTTGACTGTCCAGCCTACGGCCAGGCTACGGCGGAGCGCTTCGCCCAGACGAGCGGACAAGCGTCAGACAAGTATCATATCAATAACAGATAGCCTAAGCAATTTTGAGGACTTTGAAACTTGAAAATTGAGTGAATCACAGACCAAGTTAAGTAATTTTCTTGTTCGGTTATGACCAAACTATTATTCTATTATAATAAAGCTCGGCTCCATTGCCTTTAGTAGAAAAATATTATGTTTGGAAAGCGGATACCTCTATTTAAGCTCTTCGGTTTCAGCGTATGCATTGACGCAAGCTGGTTCATTCTTGCGATATTCATCACTTGGTCCCTGGCTAACTGGCTCTTTCCGGACCATTTCCATGGTCTTCCGACGGCGACCTATTGGTGGATGGGAGTTGCCGGGGCGTCGGGGCTATTTGCATCGATTGTTTTTCATGAGTTCTGCCACTCTATCATCGCAAGGCGATATGGGTTGCCGATGAAGGGAATTACGCTGTTCATTTTCGGCGGCGTAGCTGAGATGGCCGACGAACCAGAAAGTCCCAAAGCTGAGTTCTTGATGGCCATAGCCGGACCTATCTCAAGTGTCGTATTGGCAACAGGACTACTATTTCTTTACGTAGTAGGCAAGCACGCTGCATGGTCTGAACCTATAAATGGTGTTCTGTGGTATCTTTGGTTCATCAATTACGTGCTGGCTGGTTTCAATCTTTTGCCTGCGTTTCCGCTCGACGGCGGACGGGTACTGCGGTCAATTCTTTGGGCTATTAAAGGAAATCTGCGGTGGGCGACGCGAATTGCATCGCGGCTGGGTTCAGGATTTGGACTATTTTTGATCATCATGGGGGCAATTAATGTATTTAAGGGTAGTGTACCCGGAGGCATATGGCTCTTTTTAATTGGCATGTTTATCCGGAACGCATCTCAGATGTCCTATAGACAACTTTTGATGCGGAGATCACTTGCTGGTGAAAAAAT
>JBHHZW010000574.1:0-1895 GCA_046758305.1 Bacteroidota bacterium
CCTGTTGACATAGTCCTCGTGTCGAAGTAGGCGCTTCAGCACTGGAGTCGCGGCTGGCCCCAGACCTTGCAGCTTATAGAACCAGTCGATTTCACCTTCACTCAGGATGACACCTACATAACAGTACTCTGCCCTCAGTCGCTGGAACATGAGCGCAAACCCGACTACCACCAGCACGCCAAACAATAATTTTCTACGCCTAGATTCTAGAAAGCTCCGGGCGTGCATCAGGAAACTCCTTGTCTAGTCGTCTCGTTCTGGTGGCGAGGTCGGCTCGCCGTGCTCTCGTATGGTAAACGGTATGCCAAAGAATACCCTGAGCGCATCTGCTTCCACAATAGCCTGGATCGCAGGTTCTGGGTCACGTGGATCGCCCGTGCCTTCTGACGGTAATATCTCGAAGAACTGGGAAATCGCTTGCAGGGTATTGTCCTTGTCGGTGTCACCACTGGTGGATCCCGGGTAACCAAACGTCACAGGCACGAGGGAGTCCGCAAGCGTCAAGCTCCCGTGCTGGCCCCGCAGACCTTTATGGTAGAACTGAAACCCCTCCTGTGCGTTTGCAAACAACACGATGTCGCCCGTGTTCGTTGAGATCCAGTCGGTTATTCTTTCTACGGGCTTATTGAACGTCCAGGGGAAAACCGCGTCATCTCCAATTCCAGTGTGCATTGAAAAATAGTCTTCAAGCGTCACTAGTTGGCCCGTAAGCCCACACCGTTCGGTGCCGCTTGCTCCGCAGTCGCTTCGGTTTGGATCGTAATCTCGAGGCACGGCCATGTAAAAACTCTGGTCGAAACTATCTGGGTCCGTTTCCAAAGGAACCCGGACCAGCATGTCGGAAACGGGTCTCAATGGCGCAAATTTCCCACTCATATACCAGTCAAAGATGTTGTCAACGATTGCCTCCAGGTCTTGAACCGATGGAGGCCTGGTCCAGTCGTAGTTAGAGGGACTCGTAATGTCACCCGCAACGTACACGTTCGCGATGCTGTACAGCGGATTGAAGATGACGTTGACATCCTTCCGGAGAGAACCGAGGAAGTCGGCGATCGTGGGCCGCGAGCCCAACACCGACTCTATCTTCGCCTCGATGCGCTGCACGAACTCTAGACCTTGGTTAAAGAACTTGTTGCTGACGCGAAGTTTGTCGCTAGCCTGCAGGACCCTGCGCCACGTCGGGATGCCTGCGCTGCTGATAGCCTGCCCCCTTTCATCCAAGTTCATGAACTTTTCGGGGTCCGTGTCGTAGTGTCCATGATCGGCGAAGACTCCATACGCTGTACTATCGTCTACGTTTCCTTCTAATGCTCTCACTATCTCGTTGATGTGTTCATGAAGGCTTTGCCTGAAGCTAGGGCTGACACTTTCTCGGAAAAACTTCTCTCCTTGTCCTTCGGAGGCACCTTCGTCGTGTACAAAGTGGTCGAGACCAGCGAGATAGATAACCATGAGATCGAATTCGCCACGCGTACGCGCTATTTGCCTGATGGCCCTGTTGAGTGCGTCGACATCAAGCGCACTTGAAACTGCACTCTGATTGAACTTTGGAAGGATACGAGGAAGATGAAACTCCGCTGCCTTGCGAAGCTCGTTCAGTGTTTTGGCAGAGAACCGCTCCCATATGTCGTCACCGTTATCGACCGCAGGCGAGTTCCCTTGTCCAAGCCCAGCTTGCTGATTGATGACGATGCTGCGGAATCCTCGCTCGCGCAGGTCATCGTAGATGAACGGATCTTCGAAAAATCGATTATAGGCTCCGGGGTTGTAAAAGGTGGCAATTCCGTTGATTTCCTCAGGGATGCCGGTGCCCTGGTCGATGTCTCCATGCTTATCCGGTCCTCCGATCAGGGCTTGACGATTGAACCAAGGTTGGCCGCGAACAAGCGTGTCCT
>JBHHZW010000575.1:0-1892 GCA_046758305.1 Bacteroidota bacterium
GTACGTGCTCGAAATTGGCATCGAGCGAATTGCCGAACGCGAGCGAAAGCTGACCAAGCAGATGTTAAAAATATCGGATTTCGAACGTGTCGAAGTATACGGCCCTCATGAACTGAAACGGCGAGGGGGCGTGGTTAGTTTCAACATTAGCGGTTTGGGTCATCATGATGTTGCCTCGATGCTGGATGAGCTCGCTCGCATAGCAGTTCGCTCGGGGCACCACTGCGCTCTACCGACCATGCATCATCTAGGCGTGGAAGGCACTGTGCGAGCATCGGTGCACTACTACAACCTTGAACAGGAGATCGAGAATTTCACGACGACACTCGAGCAGATAGCGCGCGAACTCGGTGGCTAGCCCAATTTTTGTGAAACCTTACAAGCGCGGGCGGCGGCTCGGTAGACCCTCCAGAATTTTCTGGTTCTCTCCTCATTCGTCTCGGCCGCGAGTTTCAACACTCAGATGCATTGACATTGTACAAACCTTGGAATAACGATGGCAATCAAACCCTTCGAACGAACCAATACTCTACGACCGTCTGCTAGAGGAGCACCGAGCGATTGCGGTCAAGCTCCAGCTACCTCACAAAATCGAATCGAAATCCTTGGAGCTGCTTCAAAAAGTCTTGAAGCTCGGGACGCCTCTGGAAGGAAGCCTAGGAGCGTGGCTGCAGCGTGCATTTACGGCACTACTGTGCTCAAGATATTTAATGCGTATTCTACCCAATAAATCACTTTTAAAACCCGAAAAAAGAATTAAAGGAACTAGGATCGATGGCGTCCGCTCCCACTCGGGGTAACTATCCATACAGCTTGTGGATTCCGTTGCTGTCTCCCCACTCGATAGACCTCTTCTTGGTCTCGCCCAGAGTCGTGTATCCGTACATCGTCATCTCGGAGTATTTATCCTCGTAGAGATCCAACAGAACCAGCGAGTGCCCTGCCTCGTGCGTTGCTATGTTCCTCAGGTCGAATGCATCCGTTAGTGCGACGCCTCCCTCTCCGTCCGGATCAACTTCGTACTTGTCGTCGAGATCGAACTCGATGTCGTATTCTATAACGTTCTTTGCCCTACGGTTATACCAAATGGTCGCCTGGGCCACTGTCCCCCCTAGGCCGTCTATCGAGACGAACGAGATCACGTTCTCGTCATTGCGCGATGCTCCACTCGTGCCCGTCAATCCGCCATAGATAAATATGTTCACGTCGGGGACGTTCTCATCCCACTCGTTGAAGGCGGCCTTAATCTCATCAACGACCAGATTCTCGTTATCTATGTCGTCGTTCGTTGGGTTTATCACGAAAGTGCTCGGCGGGTTCTGGATCTTCACCCCTCTCGCGAGAAGCTTGTATCCCTTGCCCGGCTTCCTTTTTTCTTTAGGGCCTGCCCGTGGCGGCTTGGCCGGCATTTCCCTATGGACTTCTCCATGGACAAAGACGACCTTCTCTACATCCGGCTTTTGCTCTGGTTCTGGCTTAGCTGTAACGACTACCGCAGAAGAACTTAGGATTAACAACGTTGCAAGAAGCATAGCTAGTATCGCTTTTCTCAAATTTCCCACCTCATCTTCTTGTAGCCTTTTCTCTCAATCTTCTTATAAAAAGCTTGTTCATTTATTTACTGAACAAATGGGAAATATTAAATCTCAATCGGGAAAAAGAGATTGGGATGGAATGAGCCAAAGGGAAATAAAAGTTTTGACGCACGGCGAGGATGTCGATGGCGTGGTCTGTGCCGCGCTTATTCTCAAACGATTTCCGAAGGCGACCGTCGAAATCGGAAACTACAGGGGAGAGTTAAGCGGGGAGTACGACATAGTCGTGGACTTGCCCCTCCCAAAGCTGATTAAGACGCGCGTCTGGATAGACCACCACAGCAACCCGAACCAAGA
>JBHHZW010000576.1:0-1889 GCA_046758305.1 Bacteroidota bacterium
GCGAGTCTGGAACTTCGTACCGGACAGCGTGGCACCCTTTCTGGACAAAAACGAGAGGGAGCCCTTTCTGACCCAACGCTGGAGCAGCCGCGTCGTCTTCTATAACAAGGCTCGCAATACCTCCGCACCTATTGACAATCTGTGGGATTTGACTCGTAAGGAGTGGAAGGGCAAGCTCCTGATGCCCAATCCACTGGAGGGCAGTACCCAGGCCAACGTGATCCAGACCATCCTGCAGCACCCCGACCAGATGGCTGAGGCCTACGAGAAAGAGTTCGGCAAGCCGGTTAAATATTCCAAGAAACTCCGCAAGCTCACAAAGAAGAATCCATCGTTGGCGCCGCCCGATGCTTCCAAGGAATGGTTGTACCGGGTGCTCCGAAACGCCACCTTTCTGAAATCGACAACTAAGATCTTCAAGAACATCGCAAACGTAAAGCAGGATAAGCCACCGATTGGTATGAGCACCTTCAGCAAGATACGGAAGAATAAACGGGAGGTGTTTGAGGCTCAGCCGCCTTATGACCTGAATCCAGTCTTTGGCGTTGCCTATCCCACCGTGCTGCTCATTGCCGATCGGGCGAAGCATCCCAACGCGGCCAAGTTGCTCATCCGGTACATGATGGAGGATGGCTTTAAGGCTTGGAACGTAATCGGCGACTACGCTGCCCGGAGCGATATGGCAAAGAAACAGGTGAAAAAGTTCGGCATACCGCCTTTTGACGACCTCAAGATGTGGAAGCTGGACCCTCAGTACGTCTATGATACAAAGTTCGCATTCTTGGCCCTGTTCGTCGGCCTCAAGTAATACCGTCGCCGATGACCGTTTCGTGCATTAACAAACGCTCAACAGAAAACGGTGCAGCGCATCTTGAGGATGCGCTGCACCCTCACCAGCGACGGTGGCAGAACGCCTCCTGATTTACCGACAAGGTGCTGGATCGGCTGCCAAAACACGACTGATTATCTATGGACCGCCTCCCATCCTCATTCCGATTCTCGTTGAAGCGAAAAGTTGAACTAAAACTGCAGCCGACGCACAAGGGTTCGATTTCTTATGATAGTCAAAGCTGCACTCTTTGACGCCGGTGATGTTCTTTATCGCCGTCCCCGTAGAGGGTCTCATCTAGCGGCTTTCCTAGTCGCCCACGGGCTTTCTAAGACGCCCGATCAGCAACGGTTGACCGAATTGAAACGGCAGGCTTTCGCCGGTCAGCTAACCAGGGAGGCATACCAAGACGTAGTGCTGGAGCTACACGGTGTCCGGGACCCGACCGTCCGCCTTCAAGGAAGGCATGTAATGGATGAAGACCAAAGGGACATCGTGTTCTTTGAAGGAGTAGCGGAGACGCTACACCGTCTTAAGGCGCTTGGCCTGCGTCTGGGCGTGGTGACCAATACTTTCGACGCGACCAACGATAAGCTGGGATGGTTCCGCCACGTGGGAATTGATTCGGTGTGGGATAGCTTTGCCACTTCTTGCGAACTGAAAGTCTGTAAGCCCGACCCCCGCATCTACCTGGCCGCCCTGAACCCCCTTGATCTGTGTCCAGAAGAGGCGGCCTTTGTAGGCCACGCCGCGGTGGAGTTAGAAGGCGCGAAAGCCCTCGGGATGACCACCATTGCCTTTAACCGGGACGACGAGACAGTGACGGCCGATCATATCATCATCAGGTTTCCAGAACTGCTTGACCTGGTGGTGGTCCAAGCATAAATGGCGCGACGTGCGCCGCACCCTTAAAGTCTAAATCGTACCAACTCCCAATCCCCCCCACGGACCGCTTAAGGGGCAGACTGCTTATGGGGCCAACGGGCTCATCCACGGCGACATGCTCCGCATCGTCATGGAGGCTAAGAACGTTGAATCCTCTTCAGTCAAGTGATAGAAG
>JBHHZW010000577.1:0-1887 GCA_046758305.1 Bacteroidota bacterium
TGTCTTGCTCACTGGCTATAACGTTCACACATAATTCACGCAGCCGCCATAACAATGCTGTAAAAATGCCGTATAATGCATCAAATAGCACGCGAAGACAGGCGCGTGCGATGTGACGAGCTCGGCAGCCCAAACAACGTGATTCGTAAGAGTTCTTTCATTAGCCACATCCATTTAGTTAAGGGAAAGTCGAGGTCGATTAGTCACACAATATGTCGGAATCTGAGGACCGTATATCACTAGTCCTTGTGCTGGGAGGCCGCAGGAATCGGTTCTTTTGCGCTACACTTGACGCACTTGCCAATGTCTGGTATAATAGCCAGCATCCGAAAGACCGCCGGACATTGTACTGACTGGGATGTCAGCACCCCCTCAGGCCAAGAGAGCCCGCCTCAGACAAGAGGCTCATGAGGAGCACCTCGGGAGGATATCGGGTGGTAGGTTAGACGACCACACTCGTAACATAATCGAACCTTAACAACCGACCTACGGTCGTATCCCTGGGTCGGTTTTTGCTTGTTCGGAACATTGTCATACCCTGCCACGTTCTAGACTACAACAAAGCCTCTTGGCAACATATGCGCTTGGCGACCTGCTGGCCCCATCGTCCCACAACCCCCCGTGGCCCAGATGGGGTTTTTTGTACCCACAGGTCACGCAAAGCAACTTGCGGTTTACGGATTGCCCACGTAAGACCGAAATACGGAGGTATGTAGATATGTCAATTTTAGAACAGATGCAAACTCAGACCAACGGACGACGCAGCGGCAAGTCAGTGATCGAGCTGATCAGCCATTTGCAGGACACACGACAGTTCAAAGATCAGCACTGGGAAGGCACTTTCGAAGAGTATCTGGACATCGTCGCTGCCAATCCCAAGGTCACTCGCTCGGCGTTCCAACGGCTGTACGACATGATCCTGTCCTACGGAACTGAGGAATACACCGAGAACAAGGAAACCGTTATCCGTTACAAGTTCTTCGATGATCCCATCGAAAATGGCAAGGATGCCATCTACGGACTCGACCGACACCTGATGGAACTGGTGGACGCCTTCCACTCGGCCGCTCACCGCTACGGCACGGAGCGGCGTGTGCTGCTCCTGCACGGGCCTGTCGGCAGCTCCAAGAGCACTATTGTCCGCCTTCTTAAGAAGGGGCTGGAACAATACTCTCGGACGCCAGAAGGCGCATTGTACACCTTCGGGTGGGACACCGAGGACGATCGCTTTGACTGCCCGATGCACGAGGAACCCCTCCACTTGATTCCACGCCGCTTCCGCGAAGATGTCCAGGCGTCACTCAATCAAGGTCTGCCAGAGAGTGAGCACATCTACATCGAGGGCGACCTCTGCCCGGCCTGCCGGTTCGTCTTCAAGCACATCCTGGAGCGATACGATGGCGATTGGACGGAAGTTGTCGCCCACGTCCGGGTGAAGCGGCTGATCCTGTCCGAGAAGGATCGTCGCGGCATCGGCACGTTCCAGCCCAAAGATGAGAAGAATCAGGACTCGACAGAACTCACCGGCGACATCAACTACCGGAAGATTGCCGAGTATGGCTCCGATTCCGATCCCCGGGCCTTCAATTTCGATGGAGAGTTCAACATCGCCAACCGGGGGCTGGTGGAGTTCATCGAGGTGCTCAAGCTGGATGTGGCTTTCCTGTACGACCTGCTGACGGCATCACAGGAGCACAAAATCAAGCCCAAGAAGTTCGCCCAGACGGACATCGACGAGGTCATTCTTGGTCACACCAACGAGCCGGAATATCGCAAGCTCCAGAACAATGAGTACATGGAAGCGCTGCGCGATCGAACAGTCAAGATCGACATCCCATACATCACGCGGCTCAGTGACGAGATCAAGATTTACCAAAAGGACTTCAA
>JBHHZW010000578.1:0-1887 GCA_046758305.1 Bacteroidota bacterium
GGAATTGGATAGAACGTTCGAGTCGGACGCCAATGGGCAATTTACACTAGGATACGGGCAAGGTTTGGTGACCCTGGCCTTGAGTCAAAGGACTAATTACTCTGGTTTCTTCCCGGACACGATCAGACATACATTCGAGCCTGGCACTGTCAACGACACCGTGTTTGTGCTGCGATCGTTCCCAACAGGTTCCATTGCTGGAAACCTCACTCGGGAGGATACGGGGCAACCGGTTGTGGGCTTCCCGATGAAAATCTCGAATACGCCGCTCGTCGGTGTTTCTGATCAAAACGGAGATTATCTGTTCCCATCCCTTCTTGCTGATACGACCTATACTCTTGAAGCGACCACGTTTGGCTACCGGCCGCAGTCAAGGCCTGTGCAGGTCTCTCCTGGGGAACAACTGGTTGAAGATTTTACCCTGGAGCCGGACCTCTCCGACGCTTTTGAGTTCGACCTCGGTTGGATGGTGAGTTCGACCTCGGAATCGGGTACAGGGATTTGGGAGAGAATCGACCCAGAGCCCGTACTGTTCCCTGCCACCGAAGTGCCCGTTCAACCAGACTCGGACTCAACTCCGGATGGCACGATTGCGTACGTCACTGGAGGGTCCAATCAACTCTTGGATAATGTTGACAGTACGACAATCCTTACCAGTCCTACGTTCGATGTGCTGGATTTCCTTAATCCGGCGATCACGTATTACCGATGGTTCTTCAGCAATCCTGTCACTGAAGTAGATTTTCTCCAGGTCGAAGTGTCCAATGACGGCGGGATAACATGGGTTGTTTTGGAAAAGGTGACGGAAAAGGAAAACGAATGGAAGTTCAAGCACTTTCGCATAGCCGACTACGTTACCCCGACCCAAACGATGCATGTTCGCTTTGTGGCGACCGATGGAGACCGTGCCACACTCGTCGAGGCTGGCATCGACGATTTCGCCATCATCGAGGCGTTGACAGGCGTGGCGTCCAACGATGCATCGCTGCCGAAGATCTATCGATTGTATCAAAGCTACCCGAATCCCTTCAATCCGTCCTCGGTGATCCGCTACGATATGCCGTATTTCTCAGAGGTTTCCCTGACGGTGTTCAACCTGCTCGGCCAGGAGGTCGCGAGGTTGGTGGACGACCGACAGGAACCTGGATCGTATGCCGTCGACTTCAACGCTGAAAGACTTTCCAGTGGTCTATATTTCTACCGCCTCGAAGCAGAACCTGAATTGACCACTGTAGGAAAAGTCTCCGACGGTGATTCCAATCGAAAGTTCATCATGACGAGGAAAATGCTGCTGATCAAATAGTCGCATTGATGTCGATTGTCTTCGGTGCGTCCAGTGAGTTGGGGAGAATCACATTCTGCCAGTGCGTTTCCGATAGTGTACCTGTATTGGATTGTTGCGAGGGACTAGATTGACACGCGGGTGACTCTTGCCGTTGGACCCTTGTGAAAATATTCCCCAGAAAAACGGATTAAACCTCTCTCCGATAAACAGCTTGGAAAGCTGCACAAATTTTCGTATATTGGGTTAAATGTTGCTGGAGGTAGCGCTTATGTTTGAACCACAGAAAGAAAAACTCGGAGATCTCAGGAAGCGGGTCGAGGATCTCAGAGGTTATCTTTGACATCGATGGGCGAGAACAACACGCGCAGAAGCTCCAGGCAAAGACGACCGCGCCAGACTTCTGGTCGGACAACGTGCAGGCGCAAAAGGTGATGCAGGAGATCAACCAGGAGAAGGTCTGGATCGACGAGTGGTACAAGTCGAAGCGACTCGCTGACGATGTTCAGACGCTCATCGAGCTGGCTGAAGAATCCCAAGACGAATCGATGACAGGGGAGCTCGAGCAAGAACTTCAACGTGTGGAAAAAGGGATTACGGAGCTT
>JBHHZW010000579.1:0-1877 GCA_046758305.1 Bacteroidota bacterium
TTCAGCGATGGTGTTTTCTATGACCCGAAAGAAAAGCTGTTCAAGATATGGTACATGGGCGGTTATATCGCCAGCACTTGTCTGGCAGTCAGCCGTGACGGCATTCGCTGGGAGAAGCCGTCGTTTGATGTCCGAGACGGCACGAATGAAGTTCTGAGTCACCGTGATGTCGAGCCGGCCAGTGGTGGACGCTACCGTGATTCGAGCACCGTGTGGCTCGACCACGAGGACCCAGATCCACAGCACCGTTATAAAATGTTCGTCACAACACCTATTCCTCAGAGGTGGAGTTTGGCCTTGCGCTGCTCTGCAGATGGTATTCACTGGTCTGAACCTGTAGCCACCAGTGCCACCAAGGTCGGTGACCGCACGACCGTGCACTATAATCCCTTTCGCAAAAAATGGGTGTTCGGACTGCGGATCGGCCAGTCGGGTGTCGGTCGGTCACGTGCCTACTTTGAACATTCTGACGCAATTGCCGGCACCAGGCAGACTGCCAAAGGTGCCGTGCCTTGGCTATGCGCCGATGATTTAGACCCACATCATCCTGACCCCAAATATAACAATATTGAACCTCAACTCTATAATCACGATGCTGTAGCATACGAGAGCCTTATGCTGGGATTGTTTTCTATTTGGCAGGGGCCACCTAACAGTGAGTGCGCCCGACTGAAGATCCAGAAGCGAAACGAAGTGCTGGTTGGCTTCAGCCGTGATGGTTTCCATTGGCATCGTCCTGACCGAACTCGGTTTCTTACAGTCAATCCGACTGAAGGCGCCTGGAATTGGGGCAACGTGCAGAGTGCGGGCGGCTGTTGTCTGGTGGTAAGGGACAAGCTGTACTTCTACGTCAGCGGTCGAATGCTTGGTGATGGCTTTTGGGACGGTAATTGCCACACCGGCCTAGCCATCATGCGCCGTGATGGATTTGCTTCTATGGATGCGGGGGAGGAGAGTGGCACGTTGACTACCCGTCCGGTGAGATTCAAAGGTAAGTACCTCTTCATCAACGTGGACAATCCCAATGGCCAACTGAGTGTGGAAGTGCTAACTAAGGATAAGAGGTCAATTGAGGGTCTGTCTATTGAAAATTGTAATCCGATTTCCAGAGACAGCACAATCCAGCAGGTTATCTGGAATAGTGGAAAAGACCTTTCATCTGTAGCAGGTAAGCCGGTGAGGTTTAAGTTTCGTTTGAAGAATGGCAGACTATATTCCTTCTGGATCAGCCCAGACAAGTCCGGAGCTAGCTTTGGCTATGTAGGTGCAGGCGGACCGGGCTTCACTGGACCCAAAGATACGGTAGGTAAAGCAGCTTATAAATAGTCAAGCCGACAGACTAAAAGAACTACAGCAAAACTATCAAAATAATCTATCTCTTACTATCAAGCCGAATAGAACTGTCAGAGTGAACTTATCCGTAGCTATTGCTCACAAGAGCAAATAACATACGTGTGGAATGGAAGATAGTCTCAATCAGCATTTGCTAAACACAACCTTTGTTGCCAGAACTGCTTTGCTTTGCGGTGATATTTAAGTACCTCTTCAAGTTGTTTGGGGTCTTCGATTTTAATTTGTTTGATTCTCTCATCAACCCAGTCTTTGAAAAAACGAATAGATTGTCTACTCAGATAGTGTTTTTCATCACCAATCTCAACGTAGTATGGTGCGGTTGGAGCAAGCCTAAAGGTATGTTGAATATCCGCTATCACACGGATAAGCAACCAGCCGCTTTTCGTAAAGTGTACAGTTCCGAGATTACCATCTTTACTAAATTCCGCATAGGGAACCGTTGCAACTACTTATTATGTAGATTGTGATGTTGGCTCAAGTGGGGATGGTTCTTCTTGGGCACAGGCATTTAAAACTATAGGAGA
>JBHHZW010000580.1:0-1875 GCA_046758305.1 Bacteroidota bacterium
GAGAAATCCTACACCCACGACTAAGTAGATGCCAGAGCAAAGAAAGAGGTTGGGCCGGATCAGAGCCGGGTCAGGCAGACGGGTTTGGGGATGTGGAAAATGAGAGCAAAAAGAGTTACAGTCAGCGCCGAGGTATTCACCCTGAGCACTTCCTTGGAACTGACAGCCCTGATGGGGTTGCTGGAGGGGGCGTGTTAACGTGCAGATTAGTCAGGAAACGCTAGTTGAAATATTTTTTGCGCCCATCGAAGAAATGGGGAGGATGGTCAGACTTGTACTTGGCCTCTCCGCCGGTGCCATCGTTCTTTTTGTAAACCTCCTCAGCAATATCCAGGTTGACAGATGGGTTTCGGCTTTCCTCGTTGCTTCGGTGCTTTCCTTCGGCGCGGCGACAGCCTGGTGTTTGCGTGTATTCTTGAGTCTTCTCAGACTGCGTACCATTATTGCCGAGGGAATCCAAGACGAAAGTGAGTCATGGCGCGAAAATGTTGAGCGAAACATTAATTCTTTGAAGGACGAAATGACCCAAGACGCTAAAACAGTGTATTATTTCTTCGTGGCTGGCATTGTCTTGGCCGCAATCTTCGTCGTTGCTGTGTGGCTGACTTAGTTTTTTCAGCAACTTGCTGTATTGCCAAGCAAAGTGATGTGCTGGAGAGGATGAGGGAATAAGAGACAGGAAGGGGGCGAGCTAGTTCTAGAGCGAAAGGGAGAGGTAACCGAATGAAAAGGGCATTCTTCATCCCTCTGTGCGTTCTTCTTTTTGTGCTTGGCGGCATACTACCGACAGAGGCGCAGGCACAAGACGAACTCTTGAACAAGGTTTGGAAAAAGCTCGGTGCAGACAGGCCCGTCGAACAGCTTCCCGTCCGCCTGCGCTTGCACGTCTCTCACAAACCTGAAGTGAACGCCTGGACGACCCCAAGGACGGGAGATATCTACATTACCCGGCAGATGTTGGGCCTGGTGGGTTCGAGCGAAGGTGAGGTTGCCTTCATTCTGGGCCACGAAATTGGCCACGTCATAGGCTATTGGACCGGACTGGGTGTCGAGCTTCAAAGACAACAAATGCAGTCTGACTTGAGCAGCTTTCTGTCCATACTAGGTTTGTTGTTTGAGTCGGAGGAAGAAAGGAGGAATCGCTACTCTCAGGTTGAGGAGCTACTTGCAGACTCTATCGGGCTCTACATATTGAACGATGCTGGGTACAACCCATACGACGCGGCAGGGCTTTTCGGCAGATTGCAAATGTACTCAGGTACGACAGACCCGCTAACTCGCCTGTGGAATCCATACATATCAAGCCACCCGTTCAAAGAAAACCGCATCGAGAATCTGCGTCGAGTGATGCAGAATCTGGAAGCGCAACTAGCTTCCAACGAGAGTTCAACCATCGGGTGGTTGACAACACTGGTCACTGCGCTCATTACCTATGAATCGACCTATGGCAGTTACCCGCGAGGCCTAGTGGAATTGGGACCCAAGAAGGCCTACCTGATTGACGCAGAACTTGCAGCAGGCTCAAAGAGCGGCTACAGGTTCGTCTACTCGCCGGTGAAAGCCTGGGGGGGCTCCATCATGTCTTTTACAATCCATGCATCGCCTAAGACTCATGGCCTAACGGGCCGCCTTAGCTTTTTCACGGACAAAAGTGGCATCATCCGCTGGACACACGAAAGCCGTCTTGCCACTGCCAAGGATCCGCCGATTCAGTAACCCGTAACTAGACACACACCAACTGCATCGGTTCTTTCCCCCATAATCAGCGACATTCTGTCCAACACAACACCATAGCTTGACTCGCCCCGCCCCATAAGCTAGAAACGACTCCGTCCGCGCGGGGGCGCACGTCGAACGTTTCTATGCCTACTCGGA
>JBHHZW010000581.1:0-1873 GCA_046758305.1 Bacteroidota bacterium
CAACGAGCCGGATAATTCGACTCTTCATCTCGTTGGCAGCCTTGTTCGTAAATGTAAGCGCCAGAATCTCAAATGGTTGGACGCCACATTGAAGAAGGTAAGCAGTCCGGTAGGTCAGAACCCTCGTCTTTCCGCTCCCGGCTCCAGCGACAATCATCACGGGTCCATTCAAGGCTTTCACTGCCGCTTGCTGTGCTGGATTGAGTTCGGAAAGAAATGACATCGGAGAGACTAAGATGGTCGCGTGCGAAAGATTCGAACGACGTGTTCGTTTGAAGATAGTGAAAACTCGTCGTCATTTCAAGTTCATTCCCTCGACTTTTCTGGAAGGTGCGTACCGTTCGAAAAAATTCATAGCGAAGCTCCAGACCACTCGCTTTACCAAAGGGACACCTTTCCGAAGGAACACTTCGTGTCGGTGCGTGATCATCCCTTTGGGACAGATGCTTCCCCTGAGTAAATGAGTAATCGAGCAGAGTGCGTATGAGATTTCCGGACACTTCCCGAGCGACTCCGCAGCTTAATGCGGACATCAACGCAGCTTTTGGATTTATGCTTTCCGTTGCTTATCTCAAAGAGGGTTGGAAGGTTCAGGATATTGGTTGCAGGGAACCACCGAAGTCAAATGACTCAGCGGGGAGAGGAATCAAGAGGTTCAACACGATCGAAAATAACCGAAATCAACTATCGGAAGGGGATCCCGCAACTTGCTGTATTTTAAGAGTTTGCGAGAATCGCTGGAAAGTGATGATCTCCGCAAAATTGAACCAGAGCTTGTGAACCCTCTTCCCGAGCGGTCGTGCGTTGACCCTGCCTGCTAGAGAATGATGGCTCCTTCAAGCCTGAGGAGGAACTCTTTGGTCTTGATACCGCAGGAATAGCCAGTCAGATCACCGTCAGAGCCGATGATCCGATGACACGGAACGATGATCGGAAGGGGGTTGGTTGCGCATGCACGCCCGATTGCCCGGAAGCCGTTCGGGACGCCAAGCCGTCTTGCGAGTTGTTTGTAGGTGGAGGTACTACCGTATGGGGTTTTCGCTAATTCTCGCCAGACGCGGATCTGAAACGGCATCCCGACTTGGTCGATACCGCAAGTGAATCTTGCTAGTCTGCCGTTAAAGTAGCGCGTTAACTGATCGATTACTTCCTTATTCCTGGACTTGTTCTCGATCACCTGGTCTTCATCGAAGTGCGTCACCAGCCACCCGAAGAAGTCCTTCTTGGTCTCTTTGGGAATACTTATCTTGCGTACCCCACAATCGGTCGAAGCAATGTAGATGTGACCGATTTTGGAATCGAAGGACGTACAATACACCTTGGCCCTAGCTTCACTACTCGATTTACCCGGTTTCCGTAACCTTGTTCTATTCCCCGCGCGAGCGCTCTGAATCTGTTGATACGACGAAGTAGCTTCCATAGAAGTAGGCCGAATGCAGGATCGAGCGGAACGGCAATTCTCATCTTACAGATATGAACTCACGCCGCTCATTTTCCCCTAGGGTGAAAATATTTGCGAAAGAAAAAGAGTAGATGGGAATGAAACTAAGGAGTAAGCTCTCTGATACAAGTTGGAAATGTCTACGGACGGTTTCCAGTCAACAAGAATAGAAATTCAAAAACAAAAATCAAGGAAAAAATTTTCAGAAGGAGTCGAACCGGCATCAGACTATTTTTTTCACTTGACACAAACTCCGCCCGTGAGACACAACGTGCTATACGTCACGTTTCCTTCATTTTGCGGATCAAGGGCGATTCTGGTCAGAAGAATGCTCGAACTTCGGAGCGAGCTGAATGCACAGCCTGTCTTCGGCTTTCCGACCGACCCTCGTACGCCATCGACACCTGGATGAATTGGCCTACTCGGTAGTCC
>JBHHZW010000582.1:0-1873 GCA_046758305.1 Bacteroidota bacterium
CACATCGGCGGATTCACGGACGTCTCGATCGATGTGGGATGATTGAAGGATCACAGCGGTCAAGGATAAAACATGTCACCGCTCATGTTTGAATAATGCCGTGCCGAAGCGATCATTGCGGAGGCTTTACTCGGTACGGAGTTTTTAATTGGGAGTTCAGTATCCTGCTCATTCTGCTGGCACTAACGGTCCCCTGTAACCAATGCTTTCCCACGTTCGGTCGTCGAGGTAGAAGAGACCCACGCAGAGTCTCTTCAAGGCTTGAAATGCTGTTCGGCGAAACTGGATGCCGCTCGTCATCCAACTGCGCAAATAGGCATCCTGGACTGGGGGATCCATGTCGAGGAAACTCGAGAACCGGAGTTCAAAAAGGAATGCAAATATTGGACTGTTGAAGACGACAAGAAGCTGATGAAATTGCCGCTGGAGCTCTGGATGCGCAGCTGCGAGGAACTTGTCTACTCGGAGAGCGATCTCAATCTCGTGAGCGTCTGGATCCGTCCGTAGAACTTTGCGAATCAATCGCCCAGCGACGGCTTTTACGACTAAGTATTCATGACCACTGAGGAAGGTGAGTCGGCGCAGAATTTCTTGAGGGACATCCTTGTATTGCGAACAGCTGATTGGGAGCAAGGCTGAAGACCAGAGAGCAGCTACTCCAAACGCGGTCTGTCGGAGGAATGTTCGGCGAGATTGTGCTTGAGGAACGTCCACGGTAGAGGATGAATTCAGAGAAGGGGGAGGGAACATTTGAGATCAAAATGACGATTTGCTCACAACGCGTAGTTCAAGATCTTGTAGACTAATTTTGCCGCCGTGAGATCCGGGTGATGCAGCCCTTTGATAGGAGCAAGTTCCATAACATCAAACCCTACTATCTTCCTTCGATTGCCGAGCTTGCGGAAAAGGTTGATCGTCTCGTGCCAGAAAAGGCCGTTCGGCTCGGGTGTTCCCGTGGCTGGCATGATGGAAGGGTCAAAGGCATCTACGTCGAAAGTTACGTAGACGTTCTCCGTCAGCTTTTCGATGACGAGGTCCTCCCAGTACTTGAGCACCCTTGTGTACTTGCCCTGACGAATCTCATGTGCGTAGAACGTAGAAATCCCCTTGTCCTTGATAGTGCTTGCTTCTTCGATGCATTGAGCCCGAATTCCGACTTGTACGATCTTCCTGGGATCAAAGAATTCGCACACGCGTGCCATAACCGAAGCGTGGCTATACCTATTTCCCAGATACTCGTTCCGAAGATCGCTGTGGGCGTCCAGTTGGAGCACTGAGAGATTCGGATATCGCTCTGCATACGCTGCTATCGGAGCCTGCGAAATGGTGTGCTCGCCTCCGAGGGTGACGACGAACTTTCCTCGATCCAAGAGAGGTTTTACTTTTTCGTAGACTTGCTGGATTGTTTTTTCGTCGGACTTTTTCCCAACGTCCAATGGTCGGAGCGTCGCGATTCCGATTTCTTGATAGAGCTCGCGGTCGAGTTCTTCGTCATAGAACTCGACGTAGCGAGAGGCTTCAAGGATCGCCTGCGGACCGCGCTTTGTCCCGGTGCCATAGCTCACGGTGCGTTCATAGGGGACTTGCAAGATTACGACGCGCGAATTTTCAAGCGATGAATATTTTTTCTCGATGCCGAGGAAGTTCTGTTTGATACCGAGGATTCCGTTCATAAGGAGGTGGGGATTGGACGGCCTTGGTGAATCCCTTCCCTTCGGTAGTAGTCGAAGGTGTATTCGAAGAGCCGTTCTGTGTGAATATATTTCAACCCGCGTCGAAAATCAAGGTAAAAAAAATACTTGACTCTCGACAGCGTTTCTCCTACCTTTGCGGAGACTAATTTTCACGTTGGATTTCATTCGATGCGTAAGGA
>JBHHZW010000583.1:0-1864 GCA_046758305.1 Bacteroidota bacterium
TTCGGCGGTCAAGCTATATGTGCCAATGGGGAGCTTCCTCCCGCCTATGGGCTGAACTCGGATCGGTTTCGACGCTTCGGTATCCGGCGCTGCGACGCTGAGAGAAGTGACCATGACCACCGCGTCAATGGGGTCTATCTGAAGCTGTAATGTGCCCATGAGTCGTTCCAGTGTCACTGTTGCCGTTTCGTTTGCCAGATCCAGAGTAAGCTCGCGCGAATACGGCACATAGCCCGACCGCTGAGCGGAGAGACGATAGCGTCCCGGCTGGATCTGATAAACGTTCGGCGAATAGGGCGGAATGACACGATCCTGCGCATCCACTGGCGCCAGCGTGACCGTCGCATCGCCTGGGGTAATTGTGATTCGCAACTGCGTCAGAATAGGAATGATTATCCGCGCTCGGTCGATATATTCGACAGCAGTGATGGTCCCAGCTTGCAGCGCATCGATCTCCAACAGGAGTGAGCGCTCCTGCCTTGTCAGTTCTTCACCACTCAAAGCTTTTTGATAGGCAGATTCCGCTACCTTCAAAGAAAACTCCTTGCGGGCTTGATCCAAACCTGCCGGACTTGCCTGGAGAAGGATGGCCGCTTTCCGCCCGTCCAGAAGGGCCTTATATCTCTGGCGGACTACCTTATCCCGGTTGATCGCCAGCGGGATGTCGCCGCGTTCTTTGTCTCCCAAATGACGACGCACCGGCTTCTGAACTCGGGGGAAGTTCGCGCGGGTATACTCTTGCACAGTCCTTTCGACGTAGAGAGCCGCCTCCATGAAGGTGACGATCCCATCATCATTCTCGTCCGCCTTTCCGTCGAGCCCCTCCAGAAGAAAGTGTGTGAAGACGCCGTATTGCTCGGTTTCCCATGAGACTTCCGACTCATCTGACGAAAGGAGCAGCGCCCTCCCCTCCGACTCCTGGAACGCATCAAGGTAACGCTTGACGATGCCCGCACTCGCCGCCGCTTTTGCACCCTCCTGCTTGACGCCTCCTGAATTGCAGGCGTCCAGAATGACGACAACCTTGCTTGCTTCCATCTTCCGAATCTTCTCTGCCAGATCATCGAAGTCAATGCCGGTGGTTCCGAGGTCCCGCAGATCGTGGTCGTAGGGGATCAGGTAGCTCGTTTCGCTATCGCTGAGGCGAGTGCCGTGTCCGCTGAAATAGAAGATCACCATGTCCTCTGGCGCGGCACGCTTCGCGATTTCATTGAAAGTGATAAGGATGTTGCGGCGGGTCGCCTCCTCATCCGTCAGCGTGAATACATGGTCGGCATCGAAGCCGCCTTTTTCGGGATCTTTCAGGAACGCCGCGAACGCGTTTGCGTCTTTGACCGGGGCTTTCAAATCTTGGATTTCAAACCCTTCCACTGGCGGATAATTCGCGATGCCCACCAGCAGCGCCCAACGAGTTCCCTGAATGGATGCCAGGGATTGAGCGCGGTCCTTTGAACCCGCGATAATGAACCCCTTATCCTCAGTCTGCGCGGACAGCGGCATGATCACCATCGCTGTCATTGCCACACACGCCAGCAACCATCTCACTGTACTACTCAGGAACGACTTCAGAACGGTCCCCATAATAACACTCTGGACATTAGTGCACATCTTATCTACCTTTGTTTGCTCAATAAAAACATCCTCTCAATTGTAATTGTCGTGTACCTGTCGTGAAAAAGGTCGTGCTGTCTATACCCGTGGTTCGTATACGAGTTTTTTAGTTAGCCTAGTAGAACGTGCAGCTTGCTCGTTCAAAAATGCTGATCGAGCCCCCCGGTTAAACCGGGGGCTGGCAGCATGTTCTACGTAGATACACGGCATGCCGTGTATCTACAGTTTCGCCCGTAACTGAAAAACTCGTATT
>JBHHZW010000584.1:0-1860 GCA_046758305.1 Bacteroidota bacterium
GTACTTGCCGGCGGTGTTGAGAAGATGACTGACGGTGCAGATGTTACCGAAGCTCTGGCAACGGCCGCCGATCAAGAATACGAAGTCTATCATGGTATTACTTTCCCTGGCTTGTATGCCATGATTGCCCGCGCCCATATGCATCAATATAAAACAACGAGTGAACAACTTGCAGCAGTTGCAGTTAAGAATCATCGAAACGGTGCAAAGAACCCGAACGCTCAGTTTCGATCCGAAGTTACGCTCGAACGAGTGATGAATTCAACTATGGTGTGTGATCCGCTCCGTCTGCTTGACTGCTCTCCCATCAGCGACGGCGGAGCAGCAGTTATTCTTGCTCCAATGGATGTCGCCAAAAAGTTGAAGAAGAACCCGGTTCGAGTGATTGCCTCTGCACAAGCTTCTGATACCATTACACTCCACGGCCGAAATAATATCACGACGCTTGACTCGGTTGTGAAGGCGGCAGAGAAAGCGTATCGAATGGCAGAAATAAAGCCGAGTGATGTAAATTTCGCGGAGGTGCACGATTGCTTCACCATAGCGGAAATTGTTGTATCAGAAGATCTAGGCTTTTTCGAGAAGGGTAAGGGTGGTGAAGCAGCTGCGGATGGGCTAACCTCTATCGAATGCAATAAAATTCCGTTGAACACTAGCGGTGGACTAAAATCGAAGGGTCATCCTGTAGGTGCCACAGGTATAGCTCAAATAATCGAGATTTATGCACAGCTGAACGACAAGGCGGGTGCGAGGCAGGTAAAGGGCGCTCGAATTGGGATGGCGCAAAATATGGGTGGTTCCGGTGCCAGTTGCGTCATTAACATATTGGAGGCAAAATGATTTCAGCAAGATATACTCGGGAAATCCCGCAACGCTACCGACTCGAGGCCAGCAAGTGTACAAAATGCGAACACACCAGCTTTCCTCCGCGACTTGTTTGTCCAGAGTGCAAGGGGAACAATTTCAAGACAGTGGTTCTTGATGATGAAGGAACGCTATTGACATTTACCGTCATACGCGTTGGATCTGAGAAATTTTCCTCAGAAACTCCCTTTCCTGTTGGCATCGTTCAGTTAAATGATGGTGTAAAGATCACCACTCAAATCGCCGATGCTGATGTTGATGAACTCGAAATCGGACAAAAGGTGAAAATTGTGTTCCGTAAAATCCAGGAAGAGGGCAAGGCAGGAATCCTCTGTTACGGATACAAGGCAGTAATAATTGAGAATTAAAAATGAAAATGTAAAATCGCATTCCCAAGCTCAAGAATGAATTCACGTTAGGGCACGATAATTTTAGTTCTTGATCTGCACCTTTAATTTTTAAGTGTCGATTTCTGATCGTAGGTGCTGTACTAAGGTTCAGAAACGATTTCTGGACATTGGGTAGAATGGAACAAAAACATATTCGTATCGCGTCAGGTCAAGGGTTTTGGGGCGATTTACAAACCGCACCTCTCGATCAGGTCTCCAAAGGTCCGATAGATTACCTCATGATGGATTTTTTGGCTGAAGTTACAATGTCCATCATGCAGAAACAGAAGAAACGTAATCCAGAGCTGGGTTACGCAAAAGACCTGGTGCCGATCATTGAGCACGTTCTCCCTATCTGTGTCGAAAAGAATATCAAGATAATTACAAATGGAGGCGGTGTTAATCCCGAGGGATGCCGTGATGCAATTTTCAGGTGTGCTCGTAAGAAAGGAATAAAGGGACTGAGGATTGGAACTGTGCTTGGCGATGATATACTTGAAAGGATTGATGAATTCGGAAAACGCGGCATCAGGTTGAACAATTTGGAGACAGGGGAAGCGATTGAAAATATTGACAGGAAAATCTTAAGTGCTAATGTTTACTTTGG